>DAOVWV010000084.1 GCA_030636485.1 Methyloprofundus sp. | reverse complement strand
GGTAGCTAATGATAAGGTCAAAATCGATTATCGCCCTGTGCATATGTATACCTTAACTGATGAAGTTGAGGTTATTCCACCGAAAAAGAGGGTTTACTAATGGTTGAATTTACCTTACCTAAAAATTCAGTAATACAAAAAGGTAAGTCTTTTACCGCGCCAGAAGGGGCGACACGACTTAAGCGTGTTGAAGTTTATCGCTGGGATCCTGATACGGATGAAAATCCACGCATTGATAGTTATGAAATTGATTTAGACCAATGTGGTGAAATGGTTCTGGATCTGATTCTTAAAATAAAAAATGAAATAGATAGTGGTTTGGCTTTCAGGCGCTCCTGTCGTGAGGGGATTTGTGGTTCCTGTGCGATGAATGTAAATGGTAAAAATACTCTGGTATGTATTAAGCCCATTTCTGACTATAACGGCACGATTAAAATATTTCCATTACCGCACATGGATGTGGTCAAAGATCTCGTTGCCGATATGACTCACTTCTATGCTCAATATGAGTCTATTAAGCCTTGGCTGGAGACCAAGACACCCACACCCGCTGACAGGGAGCGGTTGCAAAGTATTGAGGAACGTAAACAATTAGATGGCTTGTATGAATGTGTGCTCTGTGCTTGTTGTTCCACTAGTTGCCCCAGTTATTGGTGGAGCAGTGAGCGTTATTTAGGCCCTGCGGTACTATTGCAAGCCTATCGCTGGCTCAATGACAGCCGTGATGAAAATACCGGTGCGCGACTGGATGAGCTGGAAGATCCTTTTAAGCTGTATCGTTGTCATACCATTATGAATTGTACCGATACCTGCCCTAAAGGATTGAATCCAGCTCTGGCGATTGCAGAAATTAAAAAGATGCTATTGATAAGACAGGAAGGGTAGAGAGTTTTAAAATGCAAAATATAAACCGCCTGCGCTGGCAGTGCCGGCGCGGTGTAAAAGAGCTGGATGCAGTCTTATGTGCTTATTTAGAGAATGATTATGCAACAGCAACCGTTGATGAACAGGGGTTGTTTATTGAATTGCTGGCACTGGAAGATGATCTATTATTAGCCTATTTTTTTACCCATCATTCGGCTGACACTCACCCAGACACTGCATTAAAACAGTTTATTGAAAATATCCGAACCGCCTTTGTGGCTTGACGTAAAACAGTCAAAATATATACTGGCTTTTATTATCAGTGTACATAGTCTGGCTATATTAAGCTGTCTGTTTCTGGCTGTTGCATTAGCCTTCAAGCTGCTGCTTGTTTTTCTGCTCTGTAACAGCTTATATTTTCATTATCGGCGCTATCAAAAAGCTTATTATCTGCTTAGCTTAAAGTACACTACGGAGTTTGCCTGGGAAATATTTAGCAACAATCGTCTCACCAGCATCCGTATTTTAAATTCCAGTGTGTTAACGTCTTTTGTTATTATCCTGCATATCCAGATGAATAAAAAACAGCGCACCGTTCTGGTGTGTCGTGATGCTGTTTCGGCAGAAGAGTATAGGCAATTGCTGGTGGCATTAAAAATAACGCTGACAAACAGTGATGAATAGAGGGCATCAAGAAAAAGCGTAACATGGATTAATGATGACGATTTTGGTGGATGCGCTTGAGCCTATCTTCCCTCTTATTTGCTAAGCGTATCCACCAAGGGCTGCTAAAAACGCTTACACAAAACAGCGATTCTCCGCAGATTCTTCTGCTGCTTTCAAACGTTTACGTAGGTCTTTAGATTGTTGAGGGTCACGGAAAACCGCGCCATTTTCACCGGGTGTACTGCGCAGCATAGAGAACGTCGTTGCTGCTTCGTACTCTTCAAAAGTCAGTTGTTCGGCAATTTTATCAATTTTACAACCACAGTTATAGCGTGATACATAATCAAACAGGTTGCCACCATGCTTGGCAATACAGTTAAAAACATACTCAACACGATCACGCGTAGGATAATCATGCATGATAGTGGCTTCTGTTGATTCAGATTCAACCGCTTGCTTATCAGTCATGGTTGAACAGCCAGAGCTTAATGCAATGCTTAGCAGTAGTGCGCTTAGAGACAATGGAGAAAAAGATTTTTTATTCATAAGATTAATCAGTGAGAGTTAAACAAGGTAAAATAGGCACTTATTTTACGGCTACATACTTAATGCAAGACAAAAATCTGCTTGACTCGCGCGAAGTATATATATTGGAACGCAGAGCGTTCCTGTATGCATTCCTTTGCGTGTGGAAATGAGAGTCTTCATGAAAATCTCGTCTTTAAGTTTGTAGCCTATTTTATCACTGTTTTTTATAATTGGATTATTAATGGATATTTTTCAGGCAATTGCTTTAGCTGTTTTACAGGGATTGACAGAGTTTTTACCGATTTCCAGTTCGGCACATTTGATTTTATTACCGGTCATTGCAGGCTGGGAAGATCAGGGGTTAGCCTTTGATGTGGCTGTGCATGTGGGCACATTAAGCGCAGTACTGCTTTATTATCGCAGGGATTTGGCGGTCATTATCTCGGCCTGGTTAGGTTCCATGCTGGGGAAGGGCTTGAATGATGATGCCAGGCTGGCCTGGTATGTTGGCTTAGGGACAATTCCTGTGGGTCTGGTGGGCATTAGCTTGTCGGATAACATTCAGGAAGCACTGCGTTCACCTTTGGTCATTGCTGGTGCAACGATAGTGTTTGCACTGTTATTATGGTGGGCAGAGAAACGTGCCAAAGAACAACGGAAAACAGTTACTTTGCTGGATGCCGTCATGGTGGGGCTGTTTCAGGCGATTGCCTTGATTCCGGGGACATCACGTTCAGGTATTACCATTACAGCGGGTTTGTTATTAGGCTTGAAACGGGAATATGCCGCTAAATTTTCCTTTTTATTGTCTATTCCAGTGATTGCCCTGGCAGGCTCCTTAAAGGCACTGGAGTTGTACCAGTCTGACATTACTGTCAGCTGGAATTTTATGTTTATTGGTGCGGCTATCTCTGCTGTCGTTGCCTATCTGAGTATCGCCTGGTTTTTAAGATTACTTAATAATATCGGCATGATGCCTTTTGTCTGGTATCGTCTAGTATTGGGTGTCGTCTTGATCGGCGTATTTGCCGGACAGGTGTAGTAAGACCAGAACGGCTCCTGCTCCGCCGTCTTTTTGGGCAGCGGAGCAAAAGGCCTGTACTTCCTGATGTTGTCTTAGCCAGGTATTAATATCATTTTTTAATACCGGTAAGTTATTTTCCGAACGATAGCCTTTACCATGAATAATGCGTACGCAGCGGCAACCGTCCAGCTCACAATAATGCAGGAAGCGGATAAGTTCCCGTTTCGCCTCGGTGCTGGTGTACCCATGTAAATCCAGTTCGGCATCCAGCCCATAATGGCCACGGCGCATTTTTTTCAGGACGTTTTTTTGTAAGCCTGAGGCGGTGTAACTTAAGGTGTCTTCAGCGTATAATGCATTAAGGGAGTCGGTGTGTGCAAGCGTCAACTTATCTGCAAGCAGAGGCACTTTTTTTCTGGGGTAAGGCTTAGGTTTTTGAGTCGGCACGATACTGCGTTTATCCGCTTTTATTGGGATTACCTTGCCTATGGTTTCAAGAAATAATTGGTTATCTTGTTTATTTTCGGGTTTATCGGCCACGTTAGCTGTTATTTACTAAATTAATTGCTAATATTAACATTTTTATCGGGTTTAATGAAAAATGCATATTTTATTGAGTAATGATGATGGATATTTAGCGCGGGGGTTAATTGCGCTCGCTGAAGGTTTGCAGGAATTTGCCGAAGTTTCAGTGGTGGCTCCCGATAAAAACCGCAGTGCAGCCAGCAATTCGTTAACCCTGGAAATGCCCTTACGCGCTTATCAGGCAGCCAATGGCTTTATTAAAGTGGATGGTACGCCGACTGATTGTGTGCATTTAGCCATTACTGGGCTGCTGGAAACAGAGCCAGATATGGTTTTTGCCGGTATTAATCATGGTGCTAACCTAGGGGACGATGTACTTTATTCTGGTACGGTGGCGGCAGCAACAGAGGGGCGGTTTTTGGGTTTGCCAGCGGTTGCCATTTCGATGGTAAGCAGTAATCCACAGCATTTTGATACGGCTGTTAAAGTAGCGGGTAAAATTTTACAGCGCCTTTTAGATCAGCCTTTGGCAAAGGATATTTTACTCAATGTGAATGTGCCTGACCTGCCGTGGTCTGAGATTAAGGGTTTTCAAGCAACCCGCTTAGGGCAGCGGCATAAGGCAGAGCCGGTGATTAAATCGCAGGATCCAAGAGGTCAGCTTATTTATTGGGTGGGACCACCGGGTGCAGAGCAAGATGCCGGGCCTGGTACGGATTTTTATGCGGTCAGTCAGGGCTATGTTTCGGTAACCCCTTTGCAATTGGATTTAACGCGCTATGATGCGCTGGATACACTCAAGGACTGGTTGGCGGTATGAATATTAAGGACACTCAGGGAATAGGGATGACCTCCATGCGTACCAGGGAGCGGATGATAGGGCGCTTAATTGAACAAGGGATTAGCAATCAGCAGGTGTTGACAGCGATACGTAATGTGCCGAGGCATTTGTTTATGGAGGATGGATTCGCCCATCGGGCTTACGAAGATAACTCAATACACATCGGCCATGGGCAAACGATTTCACAGCCTTATATTGTTGCGAAAATGACGGAGTTATTAGTCGATCAGCGACATTTAGGAAATGTGCTGGAAATTGGCACGGGCTGTGGTTATCAGACGGCTGTACTTGCACAATTAGTTGACAATGTGTTTACTGTTGAGCGTATACGTCCTTTACAGAAGAAAGCAAAAGACCTTTTATGGGGCTTGAATATTCGTAATATCAGTTATCTACATAGTGATGGTGGCTGGGGCTGGGAAGAAAAAGCGCCCTTTGATGCCATTCTGGTGACTGCGGCTCCGCCTGAAATCCCGAAAAAATTATTAGAGCAATTGGCCGTTGGTGGAATTATGCTCATTCCAATAGGGAGAGACCCTAGAGATCAGGTGTTGCAACGTGTGATCCGTACCAAATCGGGGTATGACATTGAGTCTCTGGCAACGGTGAGTTTTGTGCCTTTTTTGTCGGGTAAGGGATAAAAAAGGGGGCTTGAAGCCCCTTTTTTGAGAGCGGAGCTTTTAGATTTATTTTACTGAACGTTGTTGCCAGCGCTTAACAACATTCCAGCGCCAAAGGCCGCGAATACCAAAATACCCGAGTAATGATGAGAGCACTCCTAGTACCAGGCAGCCCATTAAAAAGGGGATGCCTATATCACCTAAACTGGCCATGATGCTTTCAGCAGAAAACTCAAAGTCAGCCGCCGGTGAGGGTTGGTTGAGTGTCCATAAACCAACCAGATAGGCAAAATAAAACATTGGGGGCATCGTGATTGGATTGGTAATCCATACCAGTCCAACAGAAATGGGTAAATTTGCACGAAAGTATAATGCGGTTACTGCGGCTATCACCATTTGCCCAGGGGTGGGGATCCAGGCTGCAAAAAGGCCAATCGCAAAGGCAGCGGAAACTGAGCGGCGGTTTAAGTGCCATAGGTTTGGGTCATGAATCTTGTCACCTAAAAAGTGTAGATTTTTATTTTTCTTAATCGATTCTGGGGATGGAATGTATTTTTTTAAAAGCTTTTTAGGCATCGGGCTAACATCCGTTCATTATAAGTCATGTGGTATCTCTTAGTTTAGCAGGAATCTATAGGCTTAAACAATGGATTCCCGCTAAAAAAACTGCGGGAATGACGAAGCCATTGCCTACATTTTTTCACGTAATTTTAAAAACCGCTGATAGCGGGTTTTAGAGATGCTTCCGGCTTCTACTGCCTCCCGCACAGCACAGCCTTTATCCTTTACATGCCTGCAATCATTAAATTTACATTGTTCTATAAAGGGCTGGAACTCTCTGTAGCCTTGCGCTAATTGTTGTTCTGAGAGTCCTGCGAGGCCAAAAATAGCAACCCCGGGGCTATCAATCAAATCCCCGCTTTTGGGTAAATGATACAGTGTTGCTGCTGTGGTGGTATGGCGGCCATGTTTGGTTATCGCGGAGACGGTGTTGGTTTTGAGGTCTTTATCAGGAATCAGGGTATTAGTCAGAGAGGATTTTCCGACCCCGGACTGTCCACTGAAAATGCTGATTTTATGGCTTAGAGCCTGTTGCAGCTGTTCAATTCCCGTGTTTTCTATGGCGCTGACGCGAAAAAGTGGATAACCTAGGTTTAAATAAGTGGCTAGCTCGTTCTCAATCGTGTCTGATGCGACTAAATCTGCTTTATTGTAGATTAACAATGCATTGATATGATGGTTTTCACAGATGGCAAGGTATTGGTCTATCAATAAAAAATCACAAAAAGGTTCGCTTGCAAAAACCACAAAAACCTGGTCGATATTGGCGGCGACCGGGCGAATTTTATTGCCTTTATTCGGGCGTGCTAATAGCGAGTGACGCGGGAGTAGCTCCTCAATGCGCCCCTGGCCTTGCGCAACAATGGTGACTTTTACCTTATCACCTGCGGCAAGTGTTTCCAGTTTTCGCCGGGTCTGACACAGGATAATCGTGTTATCAAGCTCAACAGCGATACCTTTACCTAGGTGAGAAATAACCAGTCCTGTCTGTAGTTCCGTCATAATATGAAATAGAGTGGAGAGTGTAGGTTGCTATGCATCATCTTTTAGTATTGGAGTTTTTAGGTATTTCGCATAGAGGACAAGTCTCTTGTAAAACACGTAGGGTGGGCAGTTTTTTTTGCCCACCATCAAGGCTGAACCATAGTGGGCAGTCAGAAAAATAACTTCACGGATACCATCCCTCAAAGGGATGTTATCCGTTGTGCAAATGGAATTTATTTAACTGAGAAACTATATATAAAAACTCAGGGTGTGCTTTACAAATTGCAGCCCAAAGTCCTTTTCATTTTAAGACAAAGCGGCTCTTGCTGACTGAATAGCTGCGCGCACTCTCTCAGGCGCTGT
>DAOVWV010000157.1 GCA_030636485.1 Methyloprofundus sp. | reverse complement strand
GCATCGGAACGATGCAAACGCCTTCATTCCTGCATGCTACCCAGTCAAGCGTGGGCACAAGCTTTAGCAGGAAACTATACTCAACGTAGATTCCCGATAAAAAGACTTCGGGAATGACGACCTTTTTATCCTATGCTGGACGGGATATTTATCTCGTCCAGCACGTTTATTTCTTTCGCTAGGATAAAGTAATTCAGGTTACAGAAAATTTCCACACATTTGAAACGAGTTGTTTTCAGCCACGGAACGCAGAGCGTTCTCCCATGAATTCCCACGCGGAGCGTGGGAACTAGGTCACTAGATTACAGAGCTAGAACTACTGAAACTTCGCCGCCCGTTTGATCAATTTCTCCAGGTTTTTCTCATTCGGGTTCCACGGTGTGCCGGGATGAATAATCACCGCAGTACATTTCTCCGCTGATTTAACAATATCCTCAAAGGTTCCTGCTGTCGGGTCAATGACGATGGCTTTTTTATCCGCATTGTATTGGAATATCTTTGGGTTAATTTCCACACACTCATCACAGGTGGTACAGTCTGGTGTTTCTATCCAAACTGGCTCATGTCCACCTGCCGCAGCAGGTGCGGGACTTGAAGCTGCCGGTGCTGCGGCGGTTGCGCTGGCGGGGGAGGGGGGGGCTGCCGCTGGAACAGGAACAGCTGGCGCACTTGCAGGGACTGCCGTGAGTGCTGCCGTTAAGGCGCTGGCATCATCACCACCGACCATCTCCATTAGATTACCGGCGATACTGGAAGCCATTTCCGCTTTTGCCTGTGCAGCTACGGCGGCTATATCTACCTCGGTTCTATCCACACCCGCTAGACCTTTTAAGGTGCGCCAGAAATTACGTCGCTCTATGGTCGAGTGGACAATTTCAGAATCAATGACCACGCGAATCAAGGTATTGCTATCTGGGTGTACCGCATGAATATAGGCAATGCTATCTGCCATTTCATCATGATCCAAGTCTATAAATTCATGCAGAGGCACCATATCATCGTTCCACTGCGACGGTGGGACAAATTTAAAATGCTTCTGGAAACGGCCTTCGGTCATCGCCCAATCGGCAAAAGTTAAAGGCACCGTCATGGTGTCTTCTATGCCATATTCATCGACGAATTTTAATTCATAGGTGGTCCAGTCTTTATCCAGATCCGGGTTACCTTTGAGTGACATGCTTTTTTCCCAGGTGTCATCTTCACGTGGGTCATAAGTCATTAATGGATAGGCACGCGCTTCCACCGCCAGTTTGCTTTGCATATCTGCGGCATCATCGGCAACACCATGCTCAGGTTGACACACGGCATAAATATTAAAAATTGCCGGGCCGCGATAGTTTAAGCCATCAATATAACCTTCGATTAAATGATTAGGGTGTGCAATCGAACTTTGTAAAGTATAAGTGGTTCTATGTGCCATCGAAATCAGGCTCATTTCCTTGCGCCGCTCGGTTTTTCCTTTCCATTCTTTACCGTAAGGTGCCATATCCGATACCTGACCAATAAAGCCCGACGTACAGGCCTGACCACCGGTATTGGAATAAACCTGGGTATCCAGAATCAATATTTTCAGCGGCATACCTGACATAATGCTACGCGATAGGTTCTGGAAACCTATATCATACATCGCGCCATCGCCACCGACCGTGACAACAGGTGGGCAAAGCAGGTACTCTTCTTCGCTGAACTGATGCCAGTCAAAATATTTAAAGAAATGCGCACTTTCCTGTTTATCGTATTTTCCGGCAATTTCCAGTTCCGCCATACGGATGGCTTTAAAACCTTCGGTCATTTTGACCATATGCCCTTCAAAAATACCCATCGCTAAAGACGGTGCATCCTGGAATAAATTATTCGCCCATGGGAAAGGGTAGGGGTTAAATGGAAAAGTAGAGCCCCAGACAGAAGAACAGCCTGTGCTGTTGGTAATCCCCATTTCAACACGACCATTACCCGTGACACCCTGAGTATATTGCCATTTTAAATGTTTTAACTTGGCGACTATCTGAGTCGCCCATTTTAACCAGGTGCTATCAATCGGGTTGCTTGCCTTGCCTTTACTCAAGGAGTGGCTTAAGTTAGTTAAGGTTAAATCAACGTTTTTATTGGCATCAATCGCAGCTTCTACGGCCTCTATATCGCTAATATCCAGCTTCTCTGATAATTTCAGGCGGATATGCTTTTCCATGCCAGTGATTAACTGCTCAATCTTTGCCACTTGCTTCTTCGCCCGCGGCTGCATCAGTGCGGTGACTGTGCCGGTAAACAAATGCACAATGGTTTTTTCACCACAGCCCAGACACGCACCATCACCACAATTCATAGAGGAGTAGGTGCGCTTATCCAGCATCATCGTGGTCAGCGCACCGATTTTTTCATCTAAGTCATCAATACGTTTGTATTTAGGATTAGACGTGGGTAAATCGTTCCAGTATTCCCAGTCACTGCGCAGCGTAGCCACACTTTCTACCGTTTGCTTGACCGGCTCCAGGGCTTCATCAGGACACACTTCGACACATTCCATACAACCTTTACAGGTCATCGGATTGATGGTGATAGAAAATAGGCCGCCATTATTCGGTGTGCGTTTATTGACGGCATCATGATAAGGCTTGGTAATGGCAAATTTAAAATCGCCCATCGCTTCCTTAAACCAGTCAAACTCTTGCCTAACTTCTGCCTGTTGCTCTTCGGGATATTCCTTAATGGTTTCGCCAATCGACTTATTGAAAATCGGATCTAAAACCGTGCCTTCGGATTTATCAGCGGTTAAGGCATGATATTTTTTCTCCACATTACGAATGGCGCGGCGTAAGTGTTTAACCGTTTTACCCGTTTTTTCTATACGCGTGATATTGGTTTCAAACACTTCATTCACGCTATTGATCAAGCCTGGAATGGCGCTATCAGGGCAGACGGTATAACAGTCACCACAGGCAGTACAATTTTCAGGTATCCATTCCGGATGCTCGAAACGTACTTGCGTCATATCCCGATAAATACCACTGGCTGCCGGAATAATGCTCAGTGCCATAAACGGATCGGCTAAATTATCATTGGCGCGTCCATTAATATAGTTAGTCCCGGTTTGCTCAAAAAAACGATGAATATCGGAGAGTGGATCATCATTCGCTGGTTTTTGTAACAGCATTAAGGGGGCGGTCTGTTCTTTTTTGACCGCCCACGGTGCAACATCACCCACTTGCATCTCTGCAACAATCAGGTGTTTGGTTTCTGTAAAACCCCGTTTGACGGTACGGAAATTATCTTCGACAACCTGCTCACCCTTGCTACCAAATTTGGCTTTAATGGTGTCATGAATGGCTTGCAAAATATCGTCTTTGCTTTTACCTGCATTTTCGGCAATCGGTGAGGATTCAAAAAACGCCCCCTGAAAAGCAATACCCTGCATACGAAATTGTAAATCGGGGTGAGTGGTTTCTTCACGCGCGATTTTAAAGCCATCTAAATAGGCGACCTTGATATTTTTATCAACAATATATTGCTGCGATGCCTTGGGGAAAGTACGCCAGACTTCTTCGGGGCTTTCTAGGTCACTCTGAATAATAAACACGCCATTTTCATTCAATCCCGCCAACGGATTGGAATGACTAAAGACATTCGGATCGGGCGCAATTACCACATCGACATGGGCATATTCACAGGTAATGCGAATCGGCTCGGGTGCGGCCGATAAATAATACGTGGTCGGCTGGCCTTTTTTCTCCGAACCATATTTAGGGTTGGCTTTAATATGGTAATCCAGCAAATCAAATAAAGTCATTGCCAAGTTTTTACCGGTGGTAATCGCCCCCCAACCACCGACGGAATGCATCCGTACCGTCAGTGCATCTTTGGGCATTAGGTTCGGATTTTCCGAACCTTTCAGTGCCAGATTACGAATAGCTGGGTAAGCATCCACCACGGCTTGTTGTTGCAATTCCTGTTTAGGAGAAAAAGCCTGGCTGCGTACAAAGTCGATTCCCAGATAGAAAAACTTCTGCCGTTTGCCTTCAGGCAACATATTTTCCACTACGGCAATAATGCCTTCAGGCTGTAGATCACGACTGCCTAAACCAAAACAGGCAGAGTACAATGGCGACGTATCGGTGACTTTATTATAGGACGCATATTCAGGAAATGGGATTTCTTTAGAATGGCCGTTTTCAAACGCTTTAGCCATCGCATTACGGATTTCTGAAATCAGCGGTAAATCTTCCGATAAAGGCTGGTCGGTGCGCTCCATCACGGTAATACCTTTGCGCCCTTTGGTAACGGCGGAAATCAGGTCACCCGGGAAGGGGCGGAAAAAAGTCATATTCACCACGCCGACTTTAATCTTACGGGTTTCGCGTAAATAATCCGCTGTCGCTTGTGCGGTGTGAATCACACTCCCTTGGGCGATAATCAAATACTCGGCATCATCACAGCGGTATTCACCGATACGATGATAGCGTCTCCCCGTCAATTCATACCATTCATCCATGCATTCATCGGCAAAGCTTTGCACATGGTCAAAGAAGTAAGGTCGCTGTCCCGCGACCGATTGCATATAGGAGTCCTGGTTTTGTACGACACCTGACATCATGGGTTTATCAACATCCCAGACGGCAGGAATACGGCGACGTGAATCACCATATAAAATACGCTGTGCAGCAGTTGGACAATTAATAATATCGTCAGGTAAACCTAAAAATTCTTCAATCAATTCACGTTCAGGTAATTGTAAGTCTTCGATTAAATGCGAGGTTAAAAAGCCATCCTGAGCCACAGCGGCAGGGTTAAGGCTTAGCTCGGCAATTTTTCGGCTAATCACATTTAAATCAGCCACTTCTTGATTGTCGTTGGCAAAAATCTGAATAAAGCCGGTATCATCCATACAATGATAGTCATCATGACCACAATGCACGTTTAAGCTCGCTTTGGTGATCGCACGACAGGCAATATTGAGTACATACGGCAGGCGTTTACCCACCGCCGTATATAAAGACTCATGCATATAGGCAATGCCCTGCGATGAGCTAAAGTTTGTTGCACGCAACCCGGTCATCGACATACCTGCGGTAATAGCTGCCGCTGCGTGTTCGCCTTCGGGTTCGACAAAGATAAGCGGGCGATCTGAGAT
>DAOVWV010000170.1 GCA_030636485.1 Methyloprofundus sp. | reverse complement strand
CCACCAGACCATTGCTGAACTGGCTAATATTGTGACGTTTTTAGAGCAGACGCAACAAGTCGCGCAAGAACCGGTCACTGGAAATGTCCCTTTAATGCCAGTACAGCACTGGTTTTTTGAGCAGGCATTCAATGAGCCTAATCGCTGGACTGAAAGTGTGTGCCTCGCGTTGCAGGCAAATACTGAACAACAATATCTAGCGGAAGCATTACGGTATATTATTAATCATCATGATGCCTTGCGTAGCTGCTTTACTCAGCATAATGGCGAATGGCAACAAGTCATACAGCCCCCTCTAGCCCAGTTTTCTTTAAGCCGTTTATCTAAGACTCATAGTCAGACGTTACAAGGTAGCGTGATGCAATTACAGACTGAAATAAATATCAGCACGGGAAAAACATTAGTGGCAGCAGTCTACGATAGCGAATCCCCAAAATTAGTATTGCTTATTCATCACTTGGTGCTGGATGGCATTTCCTGGCGCATTATCCTGGATGACCTGCAAACAGTCTGGCAGCAATTGAGCCACCGGCAAACCGCTATTTTACCCGCAAAAACCACCGCCTTTAAAGACTGGGCCGAGCAATTACAGGATTATGCACAACAGCCAGATTGCGTACAGGAAATAGCATATTGGCGGCAACAGTGCGAGCAAGCAATTAGATGGCCTGTCGCTTATTTACAAGCCAGTAAAAAATCTTATCAACGCCACTGCTTATCACTTTCTCTAACAGAGAGTCATACCTTGCTAAGACAGTTACCCGGTCGTTTCCACTGTAAAATTGATGCCCTACTGTTAACGGCTCTTTGTCAGGCACTCGGTAACTGGTCAGGAGAAAATTATCAGCGGATTGATATGGAGGGTCATGGGCGAGAAGAAGGTGTTCTACCGATCACATGCCACCGTACGGTCGGCCTGTTTTCCTCTTTGTTTCCCATGGCTTTTACATTAGAACAAGGCACTTACCAGCAACAAATCAAGAGTATCAATCAACAATTACAAGCACCTAAACATCATGGAATGGGCTATGGCGTATTGCGTTATTTGCATAATGATGCCTCGCTACGACAGCAATTAATGCCAGCGGCACAGGCTCCTATACGTTTCAATTTTCTAGGGCAATACCATGATCAAAGCGTAGCAGATTCACTGTTTTCAATACAGGGTTCTGTGCCTCTATATCTCGACCTGAATCATCAACCACTGTATTCCCTTGAGCTCATCGGCCATGTCCAACAAGGACAGTTACACTTGCAATGGGTCTATAATGAAACAGTATACAGTGCATTGCTAATAGAAAAACTGGCAGAGGATATGATGACTATTTTAGCTGAAATCATCCACGCTAAAGCGGCTTCCTCAGCAGAGGATTTCCCTTTAGCAGAACTGGATGAAGACGAATTTTCCCGCTTACAGGCATTATTAAAGCAGGCTGACCATCATGAGTAATGATAATATCGAAGATATTTACCCACTCTCCAGCACACAGGCAGGCCTATTTTTTCACCAATTACAGCACCCACAAGAGGCGCTGTATTTTAATCAATATTGCTGTACGCTGACTGGAAAGTTGGATGCAGATCGTTACGCAGAATCCTGGCAACATTTAATGACACAACACCCTATTTTGCGCAGTTGTTTTTTATGGCAGGGGCTGGAAAAAGCATTGCAGGTGGTTAAAAAAGAGAGCGTTCTGCCTTGGCATTTTCAAGACTGGCAAGGTATGCCTGCCGACCAGCAACAACGTCAACTGACGCATTTATTACAACAGGATAGGCAACAAGGTATTGCACTGGATAAGGCACCGGTTTTCCGGCTCAGCTTGATTCAATTGGCCGCTGAACAATACCAATTCATCTGGAGCTTTCATCATATACTGCTGGATCGCTGGTCCGTTGAATTATTATTGGAAGCGTTATGGCGATATTATTTTAATGCGCAGGCTTTGCCAAAATCACCACCCTATAAAACCTTTATCAATTATTTACAAAAACGGAATACCCTTGCCGAACAACAGTTCTGGCAACATTATCTGGCGGACTTTGCCAGACCCACCCGCTTGCTGGCAACACTAGACCCCATTCCGCAAGAGAATGGCAGTGCTGAAGTGGTGCATACCCTGACAGCGGAGAGCTCCCGCTCACTACAACAGGCAGCCCGTACCGCTAGGCTGACAATGAACACTTTACTGCAAGGTGCCTGGGCGATAGTGCTAAGCTGCTATAGTGGTGAGTCTGATGTACTCTTTGGCAATACTGTTGCAGGTCGTCCCGCTCGCTTAGCTAATATAGAGAAAATGGTAGGGTTATGCATTAATACCTTGCCCGTACGAATCCAGGTCAGACCACAAGCGCATACTTCTGAATGGCTACAGAGCATTCAAAACCAACAACTCACGACGCGCCCCTATGAAAATGCCTCTCTTGTAGAAATACAGGCTAGCAGTGAAATAAAGGCTGATACGGCATTATTTGACAGCTTACTGGTTTTTGAAAATATCCCTGCGAATGACAGCATTTTGCAAACACAGCCAGCGCTACGGGTCGATAATATTAAACAGATTGAACGCAGCCATTACCCTCTGGCTATTATTGTTTGCCCTGGCGATTGCCTCGCGATTCATGCAATCTACGATAAGAAATACTATCAACAACAAACGGTTAGTGACATTTTGCAACAGCTGGCCAATATACTGCAGCAAATTCCCAGCAAGCTACACCAACCAGTCGCCGAATTATCCCTGCTAACGACCGAGCAACGTGAGCAACTATTGCAATCAGGTAATCAAACTCAAGTTAAACACCCGCACTACCAGACTATCCAGAAATTAATCAGTGAGCAAATGCAGAGCTATCCCGATGCTTGCGCGGTACGTTTTGCAGGGCAAGACCTAAGTTACCAGGAGCTGGAAAGCCAAACGGATGCCTTGGCGCATTATTTAATGCAACAGAATATAACTAACACGGCTCCTCTGGCTATTTTACTCCCCCGTGGTGCTGATTATCTGATTGCTATTTTAGGCATACTCAAAGCGGGTGCAGCGTACTTACCCCTGAACCCAGAACAACCTGTACAACGCCTGACTGAATTACTACGCGATGCAGCAAGCCCTTTGCTACTGACTAACAAAGACTTTAGCGAGTGTGCTGCACAGCTCCCTGCAATACAGGTATTACTAACAAGTGAGTGGAGTACCCAAGCCGAGGTTCATTATAATGCGCCAGTAGCACCAAGTTCCCTAGCCTATTTTATCTATACCTCAGGCTCTACCGGAAAACCTAAAGCAGTAAGGGTAACACAGGAAAATTTACTGCATTCGACACAGGCACGACTCAACTATTATGCAGCACCAGTACAACGCTTGCTATTATTACCGGCATTCAGCTTTGATAGCTCTGTTGCCGGGATATTCTGGACTCTGGCTCAGGGGGGAACTCTGTGTCTACCTGAACCTGGTGTAGAAAAAGATCCACAGCGGTTATGCGCACTGATCGCACAAGAAAAAATCAGCCATGTATTATTACTGCCCTCGCTGTATCAATTGATACTGGAACATGCAACGGTAATACAACTGAGTACTTTAAAAACGGTGATTGTCGCTGGTGAGGTTTGCCCACCAGGATTAGCACAGCAGCATTATCAATGCTTGGCAAACGTCCCTTTATATAATGAATATGGCACGACCGAAGCGACAGTATGGAGTAGTGTCTACAAAATTCCGCCACAGACTCAAGAATCCTCTATCGCTATCGGACAACCCATTGCCAACACCCAGATTTATGTATTATCTGACAATAATCAACCCGTACCACTAGGCGTTGTAGGCGAGATATGTATTGCCGGAGCAGGTGTGGCAGACGGCTACCATCACGCACCAGTATTAACCGCAGAAAAGTTTATCCTTCCCCCTTTCGCCAATCACCCTAATAGCCGAATTTATAAAACTGGGGATTTAGGGCGTTATCGTGCTGATGGCAACCTTGAATTTCTCGGGCGTAAAGACCAGCAAATTAAATTTCTGGGCTACCGAATAGAGCCGGAAGAAATACGAACGGCGATTAACCACTACTCTGAAATTGCTGATAGTGTCGTTATAGCGCGGGAAGAACAAGGTAGTATTACTGGCCTGATTGCATACCTGCTGATAACAGAGCAGAACTTATCCGTTGAAAAAGAGGCGCTAAAAGGCTATTTACACAGCTGCTTACCTCATTATATGGTTCCTGCTCATTTTATAGAATTAGACGAGTTCCCCTTGAATAGCAATGGGAAATTAAATACAAATGCTCTCCCCCCCATAGAGTTTGATTCTTCAGGAGCCAATGGTTTTATACCGCCCAGCACCTCCACCGAACAACAATTAGCCGAAATATGGCAAACATTGTTTAATACCGACCTCATCAGTATAGAGGATGATTTTTTTGAATTGGGTGGCCACTCACTGCTTGCTGTCTCGCTGGTTGATAAAATATCCAACACTTTTCAGAAAAAAATCAGCCTGGAATCCTTATGGCAAAATGCAGCCACCATTAGAGCAATGGCCGAGTTGATTGACCAACAACAGCAAAATAAAGCCTCCGTTATCAAACGAGTCGCTAGGTCAACAGATAAGCCTGTTTAACATGTAAGATGGGGCAGCTTTAATGGTGGGCAAAAAAAACTGCCCACCCTACTTGTTTTCGTTCCGTGTTAAGTGGATAGCCAGCATTGCTTATAATTCCGACAGTATATTGACCATCACGTCCAGATTATTTTAAACTCCACAAACTGAGGGGCGTGTTTTACTAATTGCACCCAAGATACGCTTCGTGCCTCAGCACATCCTATATTTTTCTTTCCAGATACACGGCAATCACATTAATTGTCGCAAAATTTTCCAGCGTTATATCT
>DAOVWV010000394.1 GCA_030636485.1 Methyloprofundus sp. | reverse complement strand
GGATTTAGACAATATGTATTTCTCATCTCCTATTGTACAAAAAGGACGTGAATTATTTCATAGCAAAGAACCCGGCACTGGACAGTGTAAGGGCTGCCACCTGAATGCCGGTGCCAACAGCTCTAGCTCCTTACAAAACGGCAATCGCAATACGGGTGTTGAAAACATGCCAGATAATCCTCTCAAGTTAGTCTGGAATGAAATCCCCACCGACGGTGGCTTTGGAGCAGATTGGCGTGATGACTGTGGCTGGTCTACCGAAGAGAGCTGTTACGGTAACCATGAATTCAATATGCCTACCGTGGTTGAATCCGCTGATACACCTCCCTTTTTCCATAATAACTCGGTCAATACCATAGAAGAAGCGGTTGCTTTTTATAATAGCAATGCATTTCATGCTTCACCGGGAGCCAACCCAGCTGATCCAGATGACCCAGAATCTGTTTGTGAGCGCTGTATACACCTGGAACCGACTCAAGTCACAGCGATTGCTTTATTCTTAAGGACGATTAATGCCATGGAAAACATTCGCAGTTCTAATAAGCTTGACTGGCAAGCCCGCTCACAAAAAGGTGAGTTGCGTAAAGAACTAATTCAACTGGCAATCGCTGACACTCAGGATGCAATTGAGGTTCTCGAAGAGGGAGCCATTATCCCCAACCCCGAGTCAGTGAAATTACTTTATAAAGCACGCTTATATCAATACAAAGCATTATACAATCGCCACCTCAAACGCGTAAAAACTTTACTCAGCAAAGCGATTCAAACAAAACAGCAAGCAAGTGATTTATTGCTCGCTGAAGAGCCTTTAGAATAGTGCTGCCCAAAACAGAGCATATAGATTATTAGCGGAAGATTAAGGGTATTTTGATGATTCAAAACGGTCAGCCAGCTTGGCTTTAAGTAATAACTGATAAGCTAAATAAACCTGATAGCTGGCCCGTTTTGATATAATCATAAAACTGATAAATCCATTACTTACGCTATGTCTGAATACAGCAAATCCTTTTTTTCTTTAAAATCCTGGAAGCAGCGCCTGGTTTTCTGGCTAGGCGCGGTGATCATCGGCTTATTAATCTCTACCATGACCCTACTGAGTGAATGGGCCTCTGAGTTTTATCGCTCCGTTTCTCTCGCTTACCCGTGGTTTAATTTTGTGGTCGCCCCCTTTGGCCTGGCATTAACGGCCTGGATTACCTTTCGTTTTTTTCCCGGCAGTCAAGGAAGTGGTATTCCTCAGGTTAAAACGGCACTGGAACTTCCGCATACTCTGGAAGAGCGTTCAAGGCTGGTTTCATTTCGCATTGCCATAGGGAAAACCTTTTTACCGATTATGGGCTTATTATCGGGTGCATCGGTCGGATTTGGCGGGCCTGCAACCCATGTCGGCGCTTCACTCATGGCATCACTCGGTAAGGTCTTTAAATTCCCCGCGCATTATATGGAGAAAGGTTTACTGCTGGCAGGCAGCGCAGCAGGCTTTGCCGCGATGTTTAGTGCGCCACTGGGGGGCATTATGTTTGCCATAGAAGAAATGGGACGATCTCTGGAAGAGCGTATTAGCACACTGGTGTTAACGGCGATTATTTTTTCTGGCGTAACGGCTTATTCAATTTTAAATCACACTATTTATTTTACCGATAATCAGCTGAGTTTACCTTGGGGAAATGGTTGGCTGGCAATTCCTCTCTGTGGTATCGCGGGTGGTTTACTCGGCGGAATTTTTAGCAAAATTGTTGTCAGCGGTCAGTATTATTTAAAAAAAAAGGGCTATCCCATTGTTAAGGTCGCCTTTGTTTGTGGCTGCTTTATCGCTTTACTGGGGTATTTATCAGAGGGAGAAAGTTTTGGTACCGGCTATCAGCTGGCAAAAAATATCTTGCAGGATAAGGCAACGGTAGATCCCCTATTTCCACTTTATAAAATGCTAGCCACCGTAGCGACTTTTTTTAGCGGCATTCCCAGTGGTATTTTTGTCCCTTCCATTGCAACGGGTGCAGGCCTGGGTGCTAACCTGGCAAGCTGGGTTCCTATCGCCCCGACTTCCGTGATGATATTGCTGACCATTACGGCCTATTTTGCAGGCATGTTGCAATCCCCTTTGACTTCATTTGTGGTGGTGCTGGAAATGACCCATAGCCACGACCTCTCTATCCCCTTAATGACTGCTGCATTCCTGGCCTCCGGCACCTCTAAATTAATCAATCCCGAGCCATTGTATAGAGCCTTATGCAATGCCTACCAAGTCGACCGTAATGATGCCATCAATGAAGAACAACAGAAAAAATAAAAGACTGTTTATAACCCTGGCTGTTTTTTTATTGATAGCAGCGGGCTTCACTGTATTACTTGCTAAATCATCCCCTGCTCCCGATGTCAGTTTTAAAACAATCACCAACAAAGCGATACAGCTAAAAGGTTTGCAGGGCAAAGCGGTGTTAATCACTTTCTGGGCGAGTAATTGCCCGAGCTGTCTTAAAGAGATTGCAGACTTTAAACGCTTATATCAGGATCAGCATCAAAATGGCTT
>DAOVWV010000228.1 GCA_030636485.1 Methyloprofundus sp. | reverse complement strand
CCATGCGAAAAAATGGGATCTACAAATCCTGCTGCATCACCGATACAATAATAATTTTCGCGACAACTATGACTGGCATAATAGGAATAATCAGGGCGATATTGCAAGGAATTCTCAATAAACACTGCATCTCTGAGCAGCTCTTTAAGATACGGTATTTGTGCACAGCTTTGTTGAAAATAAGCCTCACGCTGCGCCTTATTCATCCCTGCCAGTTTATCGGTATGCACGATCAAACCCACACTGGTTTTCTCGCGCAGGATAATATGCCACAGCCAGCCATCCTCATGCGACATCACAAAGGTGACCGGCGCCATCGTTTTAAGCGCCGACTCCGAATGACTCTGGCGATCCACTCCCACAAAACGTGAATGTTTAAAATATCCCCAAAGCGACAGAAAATTCATTTCTGAACTAATCGTTTGCCGTGTTTCCAATTGATGAGCCAATAAAGAGCTGTGCCCACTGGCATCAATCACATAGCGACATTGTATAGTCCCATCCTGATTGGGTGTACCGCGCGTATCGGTATAATAAACAACAGGCTCTGCATGAGAGAAATCAACTTTTTTAACCACCACCTGATTAAAAGCCTGGGTACCTTGTTCTTTTGAAAAATCCAGCAACAGATCATCAAAAATATCACGCTCTATATGCAAACCTGGACGTGTATAGCCATAGTCGGAAAACAAAATCTGATGAATTTTATCATTCCAGACAGTGATACCCCCCGCCTTGCTGATAAACCCTTGCTGCTGAATTCTTTCCGAAACCCCCAGCTGATCAGTAAATTTCCAAAAATGCGGAATCAGGCTTTCTCCTACCTGATTACGCGGAAATACGGCACGCTCTAGCAGTACGACATCGACACCGCTTTTCGCCAGGTGTGTTGCAGCGCTACTGCCCGCAGGGCCTCCACCGATAACCAGTACGGTACATTTTTGGGGTATTGTGTGTTGCATTATAAAATGTGTTCCTCAATTAATCGCTACATATCACCTAAAGTCGCTCCAAAGAACCAAATAGTGAATATTAATTTAGAGGATAGGCTTGAGCCTCTCCTCCTCTCATTGAATTATAAGCCCGACAAAAGTACGCAGGAAAAAATATATGGATAGCCGACTTATTCAGCACTTTTGCTTCTACCACGCAACAAGCCCTGCTGAAAACCATTCCCCTGTTGCCATAAATCCCCAGCCAATAACGCCACAATTTCCTGCTTTATATCCAGCTGACGATCCGATTCAAAAAACAGATTTTCAACGAGATTAGAACAATAGAATCGTTCGATCAATAAATGCATGGTTTTAAATCCCTGCTGATAAAACGCATCACTTTGCAACTGCAAGTCTACATCTGCCTCATTTCCCTGCAATAAAGCTTGGTGCAGTTGATCCGCCATAAATTCAGCTGTTTTTACGGCAAAAAAGAAACCTGATGAAAATACCGGATCCAAAAAACCAGCGGCATCACCACAACAGGCAAAACGTTGCCCATAGCGTTGCTTGTTCCGATAACTAAAGTCTGCCTCTATCCGCACTTCTGACAACGCCTGTGCGCCCATCAATAATTCACTCATATAGGCTGAAGCCTGAATATGATGTTCAAAAAGTGCGTCTTTTTTTAAATGATCAGGCGCATTTTTCTGTACCACCAAGCCGACACTCAAGCGCCCTTCAGTTAAAGGGATACACCATATCCAGCCAATTTCAGATAAGAATATTTTTATATTACCCTGCGCAAAAAGCGCGTTGGCCACATCCGTTTCGGCTAATTTGTAATGTTTGTATAAAGCATACTGCCCCAGGTTATTTATTTTAGCTATGCTACCGAGTTTTTTACCCATGATGGCATCCCGCCCCGTCGCATCAATAAAATATCGACCTTGATATTGGGCTTTGTCCGTATCAATCTGCACATGGCTCGCCAAACAGTCCACCAGCATGACTTTCTCTTGCTCCAGAGCTGTTACACCTTGTGCAACGGCATTATCAAAGAGACGTTTATCGAACACTGAGCGCTCAACCTGAAAGGTACGATACTTACCTTCGAATGGAAAGTAGGTACGCCGCCCTGAAACTTCATCAATAAATTCCGCACCGCCTTTTTTTAAATTCCCTTTATCCCAGGCGATTCCCAGCCTTTTCATCACCGGTTCGCTCATGGGTAACATGGATTCACCAATATGAAAGCGCGGGTGTCTGTCACGTTCAATCAATAATACGCTATGCCCATATTGCGCCAGTAAGGTTGCTGCCGTTGTACCGGCTGGCCCTGCACCGGCAATAATGACATCATAATTGTTCTGTTCCACTCTTCATCTCTCTTAATGCTTTTTGCGAAGTATAAATCACAGCACCAATTCACTCGCCCAGATAGGCGTTTTTATATTTAATGCCACCCGTCCCGGCTTTTTATTCTGCAATCCCAGTAACAAAGGTATCGCTGCCGCCGCGGGTGCCGACTCCGTTAGCCTAAACCATTGCGACTGAATATCCAGCTCAGACTGCGCCAAAACCTGAGGTATCGTCACTGAACCCAGTGCTTGCTCAGCTTCGGTACTTAATACAAAGGCACAAGCAAAGGCTGTTCTTCCAATCGGAGGTGCCAAATATTCCGGCCATAACTCATCATAGCAAACTAAAAGTCGCTCCCCCCTGCCCTGTTGCTGTAATTGCGACCAGACCTCAATCAAGCCCATCGCAAAAGTATCATCCGCCGCTGCAATGGCTGTTGTCGGTGCCTGACATTTATTTAAAATCCCCCAATAACCTGCCGTTGTATTATGCACCGAATTATGAAACTGGGTTGGTGAAAGCAGTTCGTTATCATCCGGTAATAAGCGACAAAGTGCGTCGGTTACCTGTATCTCGCCACCCAGGGAAGCAAACACCGAAGCAAGCTTCTGAGTATCCACTTGTGCTTGCGTACAAGCCACTGTTGCCGCTGTCACCGCCATTCGCGTGGTCATACTGGTACGCCTACGCATTCCTGCCGGAATCAGGCTTTTATCTATATCGCTACCCTTTAGCTCAAATGCTGTGAGTATCTCACTATCTGGGCAACAGACTGCGGCTGATTTAATATATAACTGTTCCATTATAGCGCCACAATCACACTGGCATTATTACCGCCAAAACCAAAAGAATTACTCATTGCAATTTGCATATTTTGTGTCCGTCCAGGGGTGTGAATGACTTGACAGCGGCAATCATCATCAACGCTTTGCAAGCCTTGTGTACCTGGCATCAATTGATGCTTTAAAGCAAGCAAT
Source organism: Methyloprofundus sp. (assembly GCA_030636485.1). GTDB lineage: Bacteria > Pseudomonadota > Gammaproteobacteria > Methylococcales > Methylomonadaceae > Methyloprofundus. The sequence goes on along the minus strand of DAOVWV010000228.1, from coordinate 846 downwards.
GCAATAATGGTTTCTAATGCTCCCGCCGCTCCCAGTGTATGTCCAGTAATGCCTTTAGTGCCACTGCACGGTACAGTATCGGCAAAAACACTGAACACCGCCCGCGCTTCAACGCTGTCATTAATTTTAGTGGCTGTTGCATGTAAATTCAAATAATCAATATCCTCTGTGCTTAAACCTGCCAACTGTAGCGCATGACGCATTGCCAAAGCGGCTCCTTTGCCTTCTGGGTGCGGTGTGCTCATATGGTGCGCATCTGATGACTCTCCCACTGCCAATACCTTCATGGCACTGGCATTATCAGCATGACATTTTTCCAGCAATAATAACCCGGCCGCCTCACCTATACTAATCCCATGCCGGTTCTTATCCATCGGCCTACAGGGTTTATCAGCCACCAATTCCAGACTGCGAAAGCCACGTAAGGTTAAGCGACACAAAGTATCCACACCGCCAACAACAACCGCATCACATAGCCCTGAATTAATCAGTCGCTGCCCGGCTGCAATCGCTTTTGCCCCTGATGAACAAGCCGTGGAAATAGCAAAGCAAATCCCCGTCAGGCCAAGTTCTAATTGTACAAACCGGGCTGTCGCCTGATAAGCATGTTCAGTGACAAAATGAAAATCATCCGGCATTTTACCGGTCTCCAACAACACACCATAAGCCGCTTCCGTTTCATACAGCCCCGAAGTACTGGTACCAATAATCACCCCGATTCGATGTGTGCCATATTTTTGTTTGGCTGTTTCAAGCGCATCCCGCATCCCACTTTCTGCATCATTTAAAGCCGTTAACGCGACTCTTGCATTACGGCAATTATATTCAGCGAGTGATTTACGAATG
>DAOVWV010000204.1 GCA_030636485.1 Methyloprofundus sp. | reverse complement strand
CCATACGCACAGGTGGAGCTAACGAACATAACAAAGGTTGTTGCCAGGCTCATATTAAACGCCGTGTCACGTTTGGCGGAGACACCGACAAAGGGGCAGAGACCTAAAAACATGGCCAGCACAAAGTTATTGATCAGAAAAGCGCTAAGGAATATATAACTAAGAGATTCTGGGTTCATGATGGAGTCCCTGGTACTGCACAATGCGATGCCTCATCTTGTGCAATGATTTTTCCTGTTTTACGTTGCTCAAGATAATTAATCAGTAATAACCAGGAGCCTAAAACTATAAACCCACCGGGTGGTAAAATCATCACCACCCAGGGTTCAAAATTAGTACTAAAGACTTGATAGCCTAATAGTTGCCCTGCACCTAACAATTCTCTAACCCCACCTAGCATCACCAGTGCCAACGTAAAGCCCAGTCCCATACCAAAGGCACTGACCACTGATTTGGTAAATGAATTTTTGGAGGCGTAGGCTTCGGCACGGCCTAAAATTAAGCAATTAACCACGATTAACTGAATAAATGCGCCGAGTTTGTTATATAAATCCAGACTAACTGCCTGAATGATATAGTCCACCAGAGTCACAAAGGTCGCGATAATGATAATATAAGTGGTAATGCGCACTTGTTTTGGGATAAGGTGACGCAAGGCGGAGACAAGTGCATTGGAGCAAACCAGTACAAAAATACTCGCAAGGCCCATTGCCAGAGAGTTTTCGACTGAGTTTGTCACTGCCAATACTGGGCAAAGGCCGAGCATCATGACGAATACTGGATTTTCTTTCCATAGACCCGCAGTAAAGACATCGAGGGTTAAGGGTGTTTCTTTTTTTGTGCTTTGGGTCATCGTTCACCTCCTGGTTAAACTTGAATAATAGAAAATTACTTTCAATTTTCAAAAGAGCAGGTATTGCTTCCGTTAAATTGTTGGGTCAAAATGGCGCTATTTTTTCTCTAAAATCTAAAAAAGCCATTTATTTATCTTTATTATAAGGTAGAATCTGTCGCTATGGTTATGATTATAATCATTTATTCCATTAATAAAGGTAAGGTAAATGGCAGAATTCAAAAAGTACAAATGTAAAACGTGTGGTCATATTTATGATGAAGCAAAAGGTGACCCGAGAGCGGGTGTTGAGCCGGGAACACTTTGGGCTGATGTGCCAGAAGATTGGGAATGTTCAAAATGTGGATCGATGAAAGTTATGTTCTCCAAAATGCTTAACCAGTAGAGTTCCAATGCAACACTTATTTTTCATAAAAGAAAAGTAAGTGTTGCATAGCTTAGTCTTATTTTTCTCCTTGTTTCAATACCGCTAAATTCCTGGCAATCACTGGGTGTAAAGCCTGTCCACTTTTATTCAACATACGTCCAATTGCATTTGAGGTAATCGTAGACCCTGAAATGGCATCAATTTCCCAGGCATTTTGCTTAGCCCCGTTACGTACTGTTTTAATTATGTTTGCGAGTTCGGTTTGAGTGACGTTAACCTGCGCATCCAAACACTTAAAGTTAGCTAAAAAACCTTCATCTGTGGTGATTTTGGTACCAAACCCCGGCGTTTCCGTGCTTTTTAACACATCAAAACCAGTGATACAACCATTATCAGGATTATATCCATACAGTATTTTAATGGTGTCCTGATAGCCTTGTGCCGCTGCATTTAAAGCAATGCCGACGAGCTTGTTTTGTTTATCATAGCCGGCATAAACAAGTTCCCCCACGGCCTTATCGTCGGCAAGAGTCAGCTTATCTTGCTGAACCATAAAGGTTAAGCGGGTTTTTGCTGTCGGCAAGACCTTAAAAATCGCCCGCTCTGTTGCCAGACGTTGATTTTCGGCAATAATCGGCTTGGTAAATTCATACACTAAAACCACGAGTAAGCCTGAAATCATGGCAACGGTCGCCAAAGTGGTAATCAGTTTGGTACTTGAGGGGAGTTCAGGGGCCTGATTTTCTGGCGTACTCATGACTTATCCTGCTTTTTACGCGCACCATAGATACGCGGCTGGGTGTAGGTTTCAATAATGGGGGTTGCGGCATTACCGAATAAAATAGCGTACATGACAGCCTCTGTCAGTCCGCCAAATAAACGGATAATCACCGTTAAAAAACCGACTAGACAGCCAAAGATAAAAATCCCCAAAGGCGTGACAGGTGAAGCGACCATATCGCTCGCCATAAAAACGGCTGCAAACATTAAGCCACCTGATAGCAACATAAAAGCAGGGGAGGGGTATTTAGCAGGATCCATAAAATAGAATAGCTCGGCGGTGACGGCAGTACCCATAATAACCGCCGCTGGGATGCGCCAATCAAGCATTTTTTTATACATTAAATAAGCACCACAGACTAAAATCAACAGTGTTGAAGTTTCCCCTGTAGAGCCAGCCGTACTACCGATAAACAAATCATAAGAGTCGGTGATGATACCCTGGAACTTCATCAATGCCAAAGGGGTTGCACCGCTAAAGCCATCGACAGCGACTTGCGCTGACCATTCTGCGGTAGGCAAGGGCTTCATAAAGGGCAGGGCCAGTGTCGATGGAATAAACTCGACAAAACGGTCGGTTGCCAGTGCCGGTGTCCAGGTGGTAATGGACACCGGGAAAGCGGCCTGTATAAAGGCACGCCCGACTAAAGCAGGGTTAAATGCGTTAAAGCCCAGCCCACCAAATAAGGTTTTACCCATTGCAATCGCAACAAACCCTGCCACTGCTCCCATCCATAAAGGAAACCCCGGGGGGAGGGTCATCGCTAATAGTAGTCCGGTGATGACAGCACTAAAGTCAGTGATGGTAGATTTCTTGCCTGACATCCAGCAGAAAAAATGCTCTGTTGCGATACAAGAAAGCGTGGTGACGATGATGAGTGCCAACGCACTAATACCAAAATGATAAACAGAATAGATTACCAAAGGAATCAGTGCGTACACGACATTGCGCATAATTTGCGCCACGGTCGGTGCTTTGCGGATATACGGTGAGGTGCGTATATCTATTTTTAAATCAGATTTAGCCATTTTGTAAATGCCTTTCACGGTTTAATGTTTTTGCAATTCTAAAATATTGAACCAATGGGATGTTAGAGGGGCAAACGTAACTGCAACAGCCACATTCAATGCAATCCTTGAGGTGATAGTTTTCTTCCATTACATCATATTGCCGCTTGGCTGCCAATAATCCTAGTTCAGAAGGGTTGAGGTGGATAGGGCAGGCGCGTAAACACTGGCTGCATTTTATACAGGGAGATATATCATCCCGTTTGGTTGCTCTTTCATCGAGCACCAGAACACCCCCTGTTCCTTTGGTAATCGGCACATCCAATGAGCGTACGGGGGTACCCATCATCGGGCCGCCTAAAATAAGTCCCGCCTCGTCTCCTTTAAACCCTGCATGATCCAGAATATAACGCAGTGGTGTACCAATAGGCGCTAAATAATTCCCCGGATTTTCTAGGCTATCGCCGGTGACTGTTATGATGCGCTCAATAAGCCCCTGTCCAGCAGGCAGTAATGAGCCAATTTTTGCCAGGGTTGCCACATTGAAAATGGCCAACCCTGCTTCGGATGAACGACTCCCTGAGGGTATTTCAATACCTAATAAGGAGTAAGCCAGCATTTTTTGCGCACCCTGGGGGTATTTTGTCGCAATCGCTTTAATGCTAATACTATTATCATCGGGCAAATGCGGTTCTATCGCATGCAAGACATCCATTTTATTGTCTTCTATGCCAATAATCGCCTTAGGGGCATCGACACATTTCATGGTAATACGGATACCATGCAATAAGTGGTCTATTCTTTCTAGCATCACTCGGTGGTCAGTGGTCAGAAAAGGCTCGCATTCACAGCCATTGACCAACACAGTATGAATTGAGCAGTCTGCTGGCGTTTGCATTTTGACATGGCTAGGGAAAGAAGCGCCTCCCAAGCCGACAACTCCAGTACTTTGCACGGCCTGTATCAACTCTTCACGCGACATTTGCAGATAATCATGATTTTTATCTGATGGCAATAAGTGTTGCCCAGAATTTAAAGACGTAGTGATAATAATCGCGGGTTGTTTACCACCATCAGCTGTTTTAGCAAGACCAATCTCTTTAATTGTTCCAGTAACGGGGGCATGAATAGGCACGGACATAAAGCCATCCGCTTCGGCAATGATTTCACCGCGGGTGACTTGCTGGCCTTTAAAGACAATCGCTTTGGCAGGTTTGCCCACATGCTGTGCTAAAGGCACGGTGATTTCAGGTGCAAAAGGTAGACGGCGTGTCGGTTTTGTATTAGTTTCTTCTTTATATTCATCGAGGTGTATACCACGAGGAAAGGTTTTTTTGCCAAATAATTTTGATAAGATCATAAGTTCCCTTTAAAT
>DAOVWV010000188.1 GCA_030636485.1 Methyloprofundus sp. | reverse complement strand
GGCGATTGTTATTATCGAGAGTCTACCCGCCGGCGCGGTTAAGCTGAGTGATGATGAAGTGATTGGCGCGGTTAAAAAGAGTGTGCCGAAAGAGCCTGCCTATGCGCTTGATGCTGACATTAAAATACGCCTGGGAGAGAATGTCTCACTGGAAGGTTTTGGCCTGAAAACATTATTACAGGGTCAGTTGCAGGCTGTGCAGAAAAATAATAAGCTAAAGTTATTTAATGCTTTAAGTTCAGTCAAAGGAACGTATCAAGCATATGGTCAGGATTTGGAAATCGAGAAAGGTCGGTTATTATTTAATGGGGATATGGAGAATCCAGGGGTTAATATTCTGGCATCACGTAGAGCGTCTGATTGGGAAGATAAAACCATTGCCTACCTACGTATGACAGGAACACTTAAAAACCCCGTTACGACGGTTTATACTGAGCCTGCCTTAAGTGAAAGTGAAGCACTGGCCTATTTATTGACCGGAGGGTCATTGGGTGAAAGTGATAGTAGTAATGCTGCATTACTTGCTGCTGCAGCGATGGGGCTAGGGCGAGATTACATAGATGCATTAATGGGGGTGATAGGTATTGATGAGTTTGATATGAAAAGTACTTCGGTTGGGCAAAATTCCATGGTGATTGGTAAACGTATATCATCCGATTTATATGCACGCTATATTATGGATGTATTGACTTCAGAAATGCAGTTTGCAGTGATCTACAAATTGACAAAAAATATCAGTATAGAAACGCGCGCGGGTTACACGCATAGTAGTGATATTAGATATAATATTGAGTTCGATTAAAGCTAAAAAGTCAGTTGTTTATAGCGTAGCACTGTCAGTTCAGGGGGCTATTGTCGTCGTGGATTTTCTAGAATCCATTTTAGTCTTATTAAGTGACCTTACTAAATGTATCTAAATGGTATACTAAGCGGTTTGTATTTTAAGGAAACAACTGTAGTGACTCAACATATTTACCGTGCGATTGATAGGGATCAATTTGCTAAGGACATGGATAATATCCGCAAGGAAGTTTTAAGTGATTTAGGTATGGAAGATTTTCGACATTTAAAGAAAATCGAACGCTGGGGGCGTATTTGTTCAGCTATTGGTTATGGTACGGCCTGGATCATACCTAATCCCATTTCTGCTTTTTTTATCAGTCAAGGAAGTGTGACACGCTGGACGACCATTGCCCACCATATAACCCACCGTGCTTATGATAGAATTGAAGGCATCCCTACGCGCTATACCAGTAAAGGCTTTGCAAAAGGAAAGCGGCGCTTTATTGATTGGCTAGAATGGATGCTGCCAGAAGCCTGGGATAAAGAGCATAATGATTTGCATCATTATAATCTGGGTGAAGAAGCTGATCCAGATCAGGTGGAATATAATACTGCAGATTTTAGAAATATCGATATGCCGCATTGGTTAAGGTATACCTTGCTAGGCATCATGGCATGCACCTGGAAGTTTATCTATTATGCACCTTCGACTCTGGTTGAGTTGCAACGTTTTCGTGATAAAAAAGCAGGTATAGAGCCTGTCACCTATTCACGCGTTGATATCTGGAATCCATTAAAGCCCGTAGGGAAAGAGTTATGGACGCGCTGCTTGTTACCTTATATGTCAATTCGCTTTGTATTGATTCCCCTACTCTTTATTCCATTGGGTATCATTACAGCAGTGGGAGGGGCGGTAGCGGCAACGAATGTACTGATTAATTCTTTGATAGCTGAAGTTTTTACTAATTTGCATACCTTTCTGGTCATAGGAACCAACCATGTTGGAGATGACTTGTATGTGTTTGATGAAAAAGCGACAAACAAAGGTGAATTTTATCTAAGGCAGATCTTTGGCTCGACTAATTTTAATACCGGTACTGATCGTATTGATTTTCTTCAGGGTTGGTTAAACTATCAAATAGAGCATCATATATGGCCCGACATGCCTTTAAGTCGATACCATATCGCGCAGCCAAAAGTGAAAGCTTTATGTGAGAAGTATGGGATTCCTTATTGTCAAGAATCCGTTTTCAAACGTTTAGGTAAGACACTGGATGTGATGACGGGAAAAACAGTGATGATGAGACCATTGCCAGCTAGCTAAGTGACGCAGGCATTTTTGTGTGGATGACATCTCATTCCCAGGCTTTGAGGCGGTAAAAGTATGGCTCATTTGGCGTGCAACAATATGTTTTGTACGCCTCGCTGGTATCAATACAATGACTTAAAAGCTGTCACATTATTAATACTACAAATTGTCGAAACACAAGCTTACTTCATTGTGTTTTTCTGTTACTATGCAACTTTCAGAATCCAGTTTACGGTGCAGCATATGTCTGAATGTTCTTTTTGTGGTACGACCGAAGAGAGAGAAATACCCTTATGTCAAGCATGCGGGGCGCTGCGTTATCCTGTCGAAAAAAGACCGGATAACACGGCTAACCGGCAGCAGACATTAAAGCTTTCTGTTGCGGTTGCCGCTGCCATTGTAACGCCTGGTGCATTTGTTGTTTTAGCTGTGATGGGCATAAACCGCTTAAATACAAAAATTAAAGACCGGAAAATTTAAAGTTTCAAAGCGCCGCTAGAAGTCCTTCCTACGTTTGCTCTAATGCTTCTAGCTGTTTCCAGCGATTAACAATCTTGCAAAAAATTTCTGCCGTTTGTCTGGCATCATACAGTGCCGAGTGCGCCTGTTCATTATCCCAGTCCATGCCCGCCTCTTTGCCTATTTTTGCGAGTACTGTTTGTTTGTACATGAGCCCCCCTAGAGTTGCTGTATCAAAGGTGCTGAAAGGGTGAAAAGGACTGCGCTTTATATTTGTCCGTGTGATGGCTGCATTAAGAAAAGTAATATCAAAAGTAGGGTTATGTCCGACTAATATGGCGCGGGTACATTGATTGCGCTTGACGGCTTGTTTAATGGGTTTAAATAATTTACTGAGTGCCTCTTTTTCGGTGATAGCCATACGAAAGGGATGATAAGGGTCTATGCCGGTAAATTTTAAGGCGGCAGGGTCTAAAATTGAATTTTCATAGGGAATAATATGTGCAGCGTGGCTTTCAGTTGTAATAAGTTCTTGATTGTCATCATATTCAACGATGACTGCAGCAATTTCTAATAAAGGATTTTTTTTAGCGTCAAACCCTGCTGTTTCTATATCAACAATGACGGGTAGGTAGCCCCTAAATCGCTCGTTTAATGGATGCTGAACTGTTTCCATAATACTAAATATTTAAATTACTGAGTAAAAATATGCTATGTTACGCGAAGTTTCTGTATGGATAAACTTTTAAAGTTGTAATTTAAACAAGTAATGTTAAATAAAATAAAAATAAACCGCTTAGTTCTCGGGATGATTACCGTTTGTTTGTTACCAGCCTGTGCCACTGTCACTCATCCAGACCCTGCTGATCCCTGGGAAGGAATGAATCGGGGTATTTTGTCGTTCAATGATGAAGTCGATCAATATGTTCTAAAACCGGTTGCCAAAGGTTATCAATGGATTACACCTGAATTTGCCGATGTGGGTATCAGTAATTTCTTTTCCAATTTAAAAGATATTGGAGTCAGTGTTAATGATTTTTTACAGGCAAAACCTAAACAGGGAAGTATGGATGCGGCGCGATTTTTAGTGAATAGTACTGTGGGTATTGCTGGTTTTATTGATGTTGCGACGATGATAGACTTGCCTAAGCATGAAGAGGATTTTGCCCAAACTATGGCAGTCTGGGGCGTGCCTAGAGGGCCTTATTTTGTGATGCCTTTTTTAGGGCCTAGTTCTGTCAGGGGTGTTGGAGGATATGTAGGTGATACTGCCTTGCACCCACTGACGTATACTTTCTTTTTTGCCCATCCTGGCGTGAGCTGGGGAGCCGTTGGCTTACGTGCCGTTGAAATTGTTGATGTCCGGGCAGATTTTTTAGGGGCGGAAGCGGTGGCATCCGAGGCTGCAATGGATCGCTATATCTTTTTCCGTTCGGCTTATATTCAGCGTAGGGATTATTTAATCAGTGATGGTGTTGCACAGCTATTGGAATTTGATGAGCTGGATGAAGAGGATCTGGATGAGTCTTTGTATGAAGACTTAGAATAGCGAGGCTGCATTCAAAGTGCCGGGTGCATAAAATGCTCCGGCACCTATATTCTCGCTCCTAAGAGCAATTAGCCTTTTAATTTCCAGTGCAATGTTTCGCCTGCTTTAAGTGGCGTTAAATGGCTATTTTCGACAATAGGGTAATATTCTGGCACATGCCAATCGGTTTTTTCTAAAGTAACTTGTCGGGTATTGCGTGGTAACTGGTAAAAATCAGCACCATAAAAACTGGCAAAACCTTCCAGTTTATCCAGTTCACCTGCCTGTTCAAAAGCTTCGGCATAAAGCTCGATTGCGGCATAAGCTGAATAGCAACCTGCACAACCGCAGCTGTTTTCTTTTAAATGGCTCATATGCGGCGCGCTGTCAGTGCCTAAAAAGAATTTAGGGTTACCGCTGGTAGCCGCCGCTATTAAAGCCTGACGATGGGTTTCACGCTTGAGTATCGGGCGGCAGTAATAATGAGGTGTAATG
>DAOVWV010000192.1 GCA_030636485.1 Methyloprofundus sp. | reverse complement strand
TCACCAGCTCCATACTTTAGAAAGCCCCATTGCATTTAATGTAATGGGGCTTTTTTTATGCCTGGATTAAAGTTGTATGTGCTGCAAGGCTGATATGCTTCGCGTAGCGGTGATTGCGTGAGTGTGAACGTAAAAAGGGGATCGTTTCTATTCATCATAAAAATAAAAATCATTCGCTAGTAAAAATATACTAGACTTGCTCTATAAGTCGTGAATTATTCGATATAATTTTTATTATTACATAATATGAATAAAAAACAGGAACTGTTTGTCGTAGGCATAGGTGCTTCCGCAGGTGGGCTGGAGGCTCTACGTTCTTTCGCCAAAAAAATACAGCCGACGGGTAATATGACCTATATTATTGCCCAGCACATGTCTCCAGAGCATATTTGTAGCCTGGCTGTGCTGTTGGCGCGCGATACCCGTTTGAAAGTTGTTGATGCTACAAATGATATGCAACTTAATGCGGACACTATCTATATTCTCCCTTATATAAAAGAGGTTCGTTTTGACGATGGTAAGATCAAGCTATCGCTAGCAGATGCAACAACCTTGCCTCCAAGACCCTCCGTAGACCAATTGCTTTCCTGTCTTGCAGACACTTATGGCGAACATGCCATTGGGGTCATTTTTTCAGGCTCTGGGGCAGATGGTTCGCGGGGGTGTGAAGAAATAAAAGCGGCGGGTGGGCTGATCATTGCGCAATCACCTTCTTCCGCAAAATTTGATAGTATGCCTAAAATGGCGATTCATTTAGCCAGTGTTGACTTGGTGCTGACACCCGAACAAACCGCTGATAAATTGATGAAGTTTGCTAATAATCCACAGCTTTTGAGTGCTGAAGAGGATTTTGACCTGCCGCCTGAAAGCAGTCAGGAAATTATTGCGGAAATTCTTAAGCAAACTGGTATTGATTTTATAAACTATAAAACGGCCACTATCAATCGCCAGATAAACCGGCGTATGGCTTTGTTGCATATCAAGAGCATTAAAGAATATGGGCAGTATTTTAATAATACCCCGGATGAACCCACTCAGCTCGCCAGTTCTTTTTTGGTGTGTGTCACTTCATTTTTTCGGGATGATGAAAGCTACCAATCATTCAAGCGGGCATTGCACGAGATTATCAAGTCCAAAAAAAAAGGTGATGAGATTCGTGTCTGGGTGCCTGCCTGTGCGACAGGAGAAGAGGCTTATTCAATCGGCATATTGCTGGCTGAAGAACTGGGCGCTAAATTAGCCGATTTTCGTGTTCAAATATTTGCGACAGATATTAACCCGCATACCGTTCAATTCGCCCGAAAAGCCAATTATACGGATGTGTCGTTGAAGAAAATACCGAAGTATCTAAAAGACAAGTATTTCACTCACCATAAACAAAGCTATACGGTCAGTAAAACCTTGACTGACATGATGGTGTTTTCACAGCATAACGCCTTGCAGGATCCGCCTTTTATTCGGGTGGATTTAATCAGCTGCCGAAATTTGTTGATTTATCTAACGGCGGAATCCCAGCAACGCCTATTGAAGATTTTTCACTATGCGCTGGTTGCCAATGGACTTTTGTTTTTAGGCTACTCTGAAACGGTGGGTAGTCTGAGTAATGCTTTTTCTGAATACGATAAGAAGCACAAGCTTTATATCAAGCAAAACTCTCATTTCTTTCATCCCATCTTAAATTCGAGAAAAACTTCTCAGCTGACTGTTTTCCATAAATCACGCCCATTGGAGGCCGACAAAACGGGGTACCGGCACCTGGGAGAGGAAAAGATAGTTGAACTTTATGCCAAGCCTGCTATTTTGGCAACACAACAAGGAGAAATTTTAGAATTCTATAATGATTGTGCTCCCTTCATTAAAGTGAAGTCCGGTAATGCGGATTTTAATCTTTTTTCGATTCTTGATCCTTTATTTAGAGCTGAAATCAAGGCATTGCTTTATCAAGCGTTACATGCCAATACCACCGTCGTTAGCCAGCCTATTCCATTATTTATTGAAGAACGTGAGCAGCTCTTTTGTTTGCGCTTTAATTTGATTGATAGCCCGCTGAGTCAGGAGCAATTAATACTCATCAGTTTTGATAATTCCTTTAATATTGAAAATGTTAAAGTGGCGGACATAGAACTAGACTCTGATTTGATCACAGGGCTGAAGCATGAGTTGAGTATTAGACGAGAAACTCTATATACCGTAACAGAAGCACTGGAAACGTCCATTCTGGAATTACAATCCTTGAATGAGGAAGCCCAGGTTTCAAATGAGGAATTACAGTCAACCAATGAAGAACTGGAGACTTCTAATGAGGAGTTGCAGTCCACTAATGAGGAGTTAACTGTCCTTAATGATGCATTGGCAGATAAAACCGAAGAGTTAGAAGATATAAATGATGATTTTGAAAATGTGCTTAATAGCATTCAGAATGCTGTTTTGGTCGTCGATGAAAGTCTGACTGTCCATCAATTCAATGAAACTAGTAGGCATTTTTTTAATTTTGATACCTTAAATAATAAACGACCTAATTTGAGTTCTATTGAGGCTTTTTTTCATGCAGAAGCGTTGATAGGAAAAATTAAACAAGTGATCAAAACGGGGGTTGTTTTCCAGGATACCCTGATTAAACAGGGGCAGTACTACGAGCTGATTATTTATCCCTATTTGAATAAAAGAAGCAAAAATAAACCTGGGGTCGTCATTACCATCAGAGATATTACTGAAAAATATAAGGCAGAACAGAAAATTCATACGGCCGCGAAAGTATTTGAAGCGGCCTCTGAAGGCATCATGATTACTGATAAGGATAAATTGATCGTCTCTGTTAACCCTGCTTTTACTCTGATTACCGGTTATAGCTATAATGACGTTATAGGTAAAAGCCCAAGGATTCTGTCCTCGGGGCAGCAGGATAAAGTATTTTACCTACAGATGTGGGATGGCATTAATAGCACTGGAAAATGGCAGGGAAGAATCTGGAACAGGCATAAGAAGGGGGGCATTTACCCAGAATGGCTTTCCATTAGCTCTTTAACGGATAAAGAGGGGGGAGCCAATGGTTATATCGGTATTTTTTCTGATATTACGAATCTGGTTAAAGCGCAACAGACAATTCAGCAACAGGCGAATTTTGATTCACTGACTCAATTACCCAATAGAAACCTGTTTTTTGACCGCTTGCAGCAAGCCATGGTTCAGGCTAAGCGGTCTAATCACCTGCTAGGTATCATGTTTATTGATCTGGATGGATTTAAGGTCATTAATGATTCGCTCGGTCATTCTCAAGGTGATATTATCTTGCAGCAAATTGCCGAACGCATGAAGCAGGTTTCCAGAGAGTCGGATGTTTTTGCCCGTTTTGGGGGCGATGAATTTACCTGCTTGATTAGTAATATAAAATCTGTATCGGATATTATTCCTTTTGCAGAAAAACTTCTACAAGCTATAGATACCCCCGTTTCCGTTAACGATATTATACTGCATATCACTGCCAGTATTGGCATTTCCATTTACCCCGCGAATGGGGACGATGCCGAAACTTTAATAAAGCATGCAGATAATGCGATGTATAAGGCGAAAGAGGAAGGGCGTAATACCTATCAGTTTTTCACCTCACAGATGCATGAACAGGTTTTGAATCATTACCGCATGGGGAATGATCTAAAGTTTGCAATAAAACATAATAAGTTCCAGGTTTATTATCAGCCCGTTGTGGAGTTAAAAACGCTTCGAATTATAGGGGCTGAAGCGCTCATTCGTTGGCCGCATCCGACCAAAGGGGAGCTCTTGCCTGAGGAATTTATCCACATAGCAGAAGACTTAAACCTGATTTCTGCGATTGGTGAGCTTGTTTTGGGGAGTGCCTGCCGATTTATGGCGCGGTTGAATAAAGAGTTGCAGCAGTCATTACACATTGCGATTAACTTTTCTAATCAGCAATTTATTCATCAAGACTGTGTGGAAAAAAGCCTGAAGATCATTGCAGAATCTCAGATTGATATGAAGCATGTCATTGTGGAAATCACCGAAAGCCAGATGATTGCAAAACAGGTGCACTTTATAGAGCAGCTTAATATACTGAGAGATAATGGCATTCAAATTGCGATGGATGACTTTGGTACAGGTTATTCATCACTTAGTTTTTTAAAACAGATTCCGCTGGATATTTTAAAAATCGACAAGTCATTTGTGCAAGATATATTAACGGATCAGAGTGATGCATCATTGGTCGAGGCAATACTGGATATTGCCAGTAATTTTGGTCTAAAAGTTGTTGCTGAAGGGGTTGAACTGGCAGAGCATGTTGATTTTTTAAATGAGCGGGATTGTTTGTTTGCACAAGGCTATTATTTTAGCAAGCCCATTCCCGAAGAGGAGTTTGTAAGGCTTGTGCAAAAGGGGGTTAAGTAGTGCCTGGGTGTTTTTTTTATTGCGATATTAGAACAGGCAAGAATGTCTGGAATGCTTAATCGCTATAGAAAATCGGCAATATCAATGGTATCTACAACCTTTTTCGGGTCGTCCCAAAAAGTGCCTAATCCATTGGAAGGCGTACGTTTAC
>DAOVWV010000038.1 GCA_030636485.1 Methyloprofundus sp. | reverse complement strand
ATTAAAGTAACGGTATTGGTGCCTGCTGATGAGTAGGTATAATCAGGGTTTTGAGAGCCTGAGCTATTTCCATCACCAAAACTCCATGCCCAAGTTACTATAGTGCCATCATCAGTAGAAGTATCTGTAAAATTACAGAATAAGTCACTGCAAATTTCAGTAAAACTTGCAACAGGGTCATTGTTAGCTGGTGGCTGATCTGTAACTATAATCTCATGACTGGTGGTACTTGTGACCCCCAAATTATCGGTAACTATTAAAGTAACGGTATTGGTGCCTGCTGATGAGTAGGTATAATCAGGGTTTTGAGAGCCTGAGCTATTTCCATCACCAAAACCCCAGGCCCAAGTTACTATAGTGCCATCATCAGTAGAAGTATCTGTAAAATTACAGAATAAGTCACTGCAAATTTCAGTAAAACTTGCGACAGGGGCATTGTTAATTGGCGGCGGTGGAGAGCCTGCCAGCGGGCCTTGAGAAACCTCAAGCAAAAAATCAGCTATACCAGCAAGGGAGATAACTTTAATATAATAATCACCTGCTGCTGAAGTTGATGCGGGCAAGTAATAGAGAGTTTCCTGACGGCTAATACCACAGGCTTCACCGGATGCCGCACATTCGCTAGCTGTAATATTACCGATACCACCACTGAATTCATTTAAATCACTATCCACCAGGTAAACATCTAGGTCTGGGCTCCACCTTTCAAGGGCACAGGCCTCGAAGATATAGATCAAGCAAATAATTTCCCCTTCGATAGTAACGGTAGCAGAGAATGGAATACCGCCAGTAATATCAGCTTCAGTAATAGTAAAAGGACCATAATATTGAGTCCCTCCAGCAACATCTATGGATCCCGCTTCCCTATAATAGATTGGTAACGCGGTAGGTGTGACATCGGTACCATTAGCCATTGCTACAGCACGACTAACATCTATTATCCCCCAACCATATTCATTATCTGGTCTTATAGGGCTGCCAGCATCAAGCGCCCCCCTATCCTGAGATGAATCGCCCAGCAAAGTACGCACTTCATCAGTAGGTATTGTCGCATTCATTATCGCTGGGTTAACCTGTAACATTAATGCAATTGCACCTGATGTGTAAGGTGCTGCCATAGATGTTCCACTATAAATAATATATTCATTAATAGTACCTTTTAAAGCGGATAAGATTCGCAAACCAGGTGCAGAAATATCTGGTTTAATGCGGTAATCACCAGGAGCAACCTCAACTGGACCACGACTAGAAAAAGCGCCCAAATAAACCCCCTTTCCATCTTCCGAATAATTAGCAACAGCACCAACCGTAATTGCTTTTTCTGCTGCACCCGGGCTACCTATAGTCCCTGGCGCTGGGCCTGTATTGCCTGCAGCAATAACAACAACTTTTGGATTATTGGTGGTAACATTACAAGTAGCGCTATAGCTAGGATCCGCAGCACAGTTAGCAGCAAGACTTATAGGATCTTTTCCATCGGATGGTTCTACTGTCGCTAAACTCATTGAAACAATATCGACACCAAATTCTGCCGCACAAAATTGAATACCTGCAATAACTTGGCTTGCGGTGCCACTGCCAACTGAATTAAGCACTTTGGCAACATAAATAGAAGCCGCAGGAGCGACCCCCATAACAGTTGAATTGCTCCCTGAACCACCCCCCCCCAATGCTATAGCTGCAGTATGTGTACCATGTCCATTGTCACTGTCATCATAGGGAGCAGTGAGTCCATTAATGGCATCAAAAAAGGTGATATTTCGTCCAGAGAACTGTTCATGGCCTGGATCAATGCCACTATCAACCATACAAATACCGATATCTTGGCCATTAACACCAAAATCGGCTCTTGCTGTAATGGCACCAAAATCACTATTGGCACCAAAAAGTTGAGTAGTAACAACAAAATTCTCTGTTATGCGAAACACACCAGGGGCGCGAGCAAGAGCTTGAGCCTGACCCACAGTCATAGTTGCGTTAAACCCTTGAATAAGAGTAAATTCTTGATGCAATTTAAAAGGGCCAACGGCATTCTTAGTAGCGACAACATGCGACTGGTTCTTTCGAGCTCCTCTAAAAGTAACGATAACATCAATAATATCACTTGCTGCCATGCCAGCCATGCGGGCTTGCAACCCATCCGACAGCTGATCGCCATCCTTGTCAGTTAACACTGACATATGTTTATTCTTGACTACGGCTCCTTTTTTTGCCTCATTTGTAAGAGGTTTGGCAGATATTGTTGAAAAGTCAAGAAAAATGACTATGAAAAATAATACAAAACCTAAATAACCTTTCATTGTAACCTCCTACTTTTTAATTATTCAACTCTCTATCTCATCTCCCAGCAATTGTTTAAAACACAAAGATAGAAATATTTTTTTAGTAAGGATCAAATTAACAGTAATATTAAATTAAAACAATTGTACTTAAGTACAGTATCACAGCAATTGGACTTAAAAAGATTTGAAAATAGAAATATTAATAGGATGAGGTATTGGTTATACCATTTTGATTTTAAATGACCGAAAAAAGCAGAATAAAGGGATCACCCATTAGCCTGCTGGTATCAACAGCCAAGAAATAATTAGGGTCAGGATAAAATTCATTTTCTATCTTATACAATTTTATTCAGAGACCGCTGTGAGTCGGTAACCGTCCATTGAATATACTGGTAACTCCCTTCAAATTTTCCCAAACTGAATGGTCGCTTAACGGCCAAAAGCGGTCATAAGTTTTGGTGCCCGGAGCCCTCAAAAGAGACCGAAAATTTATTTTATTTCATCAGATATATTTATAAATCAGTACCTTCTAATGCTTGATTAAAATACTCAGTAGAAAAACTTTTCAAATAAGCGTATAGAGTGTAAGTAAATAACAATGAAAAGTTAAACTTTCTTAAAGGTAGGGAATGACAAAATGTTAGTTACCGTGGAAGAACGCTAGATTCAGCCTAAATCCACTATTTCATCTTTGGGGGTGCTCGGTCAACTATCATGATCATTAGGTTAAACTCATAGTTTTAAGGCATTGCACTACATTGTTAAATAGCACGATAAGAGTATAAAAAGTACTTTCTCAACTACAACAAACTTCATTTATTTATTCTAACTAAGAGGACATAATAATGATAAAAAAATATCTAATATTAGCTAGTTTAATCGCTAGCATTGGTTTTACTGCTTCTGCTGCAGGGAATACTGGGCAAGATTGTGACAAGCCTATATTTAATGCATTTGATCCTGTAAATAAATCAGAAGTTGACCCTGAATCTGAGATTTCTTTCACGGTTTCGGGTTATGCTGATCCGATCACAATTAAAGCAACAGCTAAAAATATTCCTTTAAAGCTTAATATTGTTGATAGGGATAGTTTTTATGCCGTTTTCGCAAGATTACCAGCTGCGTTGACTGGAAAGACTGCTCGAATTAATGTTGAAGCAAACAATACTGAGTGGTGTAAAGCTAAAGATGGCTGGTTACTTAGAATCAGAGATGAAGCGGTAGGCACAGATGACATTGTTGCAGATATGTTGGGTGTTAAGACTTATGAAATGATTAACAACTTGGTGACGAACACGCCTTTTGCCAAAATGACAATCGAAGATTTTGGCAATAATACAACTTTAATGACGATTACCACACCATCAGTGAGTTCACTTGGTCAGTTGCTTGATGATGGTATTTTAATTTATATCCAAACACTGGATGGTGAGGTTGATATAAATATTAGTTTTAATGGTGATGGTAGTACAACAATGACTATCACCCATATGCTTTGATTTGTTACTATTCTATGTTTAGTAATTGATAGGTGGCCATGTTACTGCGACATGGCCACTACTTAAACACCCTACATTATTGTTTCCTAAACCTTAGCTAAGCTTTGCAGCATACCAAGCCAGTCATGATCAGCGTTATTTTGTAAAAAAGCAATTCTTTGACTGTCAGCAACGGATCGATAGCGGCCTTTCACTTGTGATAGGAAACAAGCGCAGCTGTGTGAATAACCTTAAATTGATAAGAAATCCTCAAATAGGATTAATTTTTTTGTTGGAAACAAGCGCTGAGTCTCCGTTGAAAAAGATTCAAGGGTTCAAGTTAAATCGCTGGAAACTCCAGAAGGGGGGTTAATGGTTTTCTGAGGCAAATTTAATTAATGCATTATAGCCTTTTAAATTTAGCTTTTTGCAAATATTACTCCGGTGATTTTCTACCGTTCGAATACTGAGAGCTAATAAAACAGCTATAGCGGCATTGGATTTATATTCCGAAATCAATAAATAGATTTTTCGTTCGGTTGCTGTGAGCCGCTCTAAATACTTGCCTTCCTTGTTGTTATAGCAGGCTAAAGCTCCAGATATGCTTGGCGATATATAGTGACAGCCATATTGAACAGCTTCTAGGCAAGCAATAAGTTCAGACTCGGCATTATCCTTTAGTAGGTAACCTATTGCACCAAACTCTAGCGCTTTACGTAAATAAGCTTCATCGTTATACATTGTTAAGATAACAAAATGAGGCCTTTCCCCCCAACGGCTGGTTGCAGCTAGAACATCCAGACCGCCTAAATTTGGCATATTTATATCTAAAACTGCAACTGCAGGGCGCTTTGAGCGCAAAGCTGATAATGCTTTTTCTCCGTCATCAACTTCGGAAATAACTTGAAACTTATTGTTTTCCTCAATTATTTCAATCAATCCCCGCCGGAAGATAGGGTGATCATCAGCAATCAGGACAGTTGTATTTGTCTTCATAAGTAATCATCCATTGTATCTTAACAAAAAGTAATACAAAAAAATCAAAAATAACCACAGAGGCCCCAGAGAGCGTAGAGTTTTCATAGTGGGAAATCTCTGTGTCCTCTGTGGTAAAAATGTTAGATTATTTATGCACCCTTACTTAGTTGTACCCAGACACCTTATTTGTCTTATCTTTTTATTTGCATAGAGATTTTCGCATATAAGTAACGAGTCAAACTAGCTGTATCGCTAATAAGGATAAAAATGAGTATATCTACTTAGATAAAAATGAGTAAGGTTGCTTATCGCGATTTGTGAGGCTTTAAGTAACAATGAAAGTCAGTCTATTGGCTGAATCTTGTACGTAATCAGGTGAAACTTTATATATTATCTAAAATTACCGGGGCAAAAAAATGAGACAATATTATGGCTACACAGCAATTTATATAATACTTCTTTCTTTTAAACTAACGACTAACGCTCAGGCAGTAGATGCTGACAGCTATAACTTACAAAGCCAACCTACTACTAAGATAACAAGGTCAAAAGGCACTAGAACATATGCTACAAATTCAACAGGGGGTGTAGTGAATGTTGCAAAAACACCTCCCAAAAGCATGTTAGATCGA
This sequence comes from Methyloprofundus sp., assembly GCA_030636485.1. Taxonomy (GTDB): domain Bacteria; phylum Pseudomonadota; class Gammaproteobacteria; order Methylococcales; family Methylomonadaceae; genus Methyloprofundus. The sequence continues at coordinate 3,747 of DAOVWV010000038.1, read as the reverse complement.
AGAGGAAACAGACTTGATTATGAGGGCTATGTCAGTGAGAGAAAGGTGCCAGGCAAGACAAATAATACAGGCTCTTCAAGAGGAACAAGGTAACTATAAAAGGTGTTTTAAGGCGGCTCATAAGTTTAATAGCCGGCTTAAAATATTATAGCTGTACTGCGGATAAATTAGCGTTTCTGCATTTTAGTGTCAGTATAGTTAGTCATCTTTTGCCGTCTATCGATAACCACTCCTCTCCGTTCTGTTATCTTATCCAGCCAAACACTCACCGCTAGAGCTAAACCTTTGGGCTGTCGATTGCTGATATCAATGATACCCCCCATTAACTGAACGCGCTCCTGCATGCTCGATAGGCCAAAGGCTCTAGAGTAGTCTTTTTGTTCGAACCAAGCCCCCTGAATTCCATTGCCATTATCACAAATGATCAGATTGACACTGGTATCATCGGATGCCAATTGAATAGAGACTTGATCTGCATTGGCATGAGCCTGAATGTTTTTTAATGCTTCCTGCGTCACTCTATATAAATGCAGTGAATTTTCTTTGCTCACCAAATCATCGACTGTTTCAATTAAACAATCCAAACTGATTCCTGCATCCTTCAAGGTAGAGTGTGCCAAAGTTTCAAGTGCTACAGATAGCCCCAGCTTATCTAACTGGTGAGGGTGCAGGTGATGAGCGAGGCCGCGCACATCATGAATCGTTTGCTGTGTGATGTCAGCAATGAAGCCCACTTGCTTTAACATTTTCGGTGTTAATTCAACGTGTCGTAGGCGATTGATACGGTTGTTAATGACCATCAAGTTTTGACCTATTCCATCATGTAGATCAGCCGCTAAAATTTTTTGTGCATTATCCTGAGCGGCAATTAACTGTGATGATAATCGTTCCTTAGACGTTACTAATTTTTGCTGTACTAACAGGTTCTCCTGTTTTAAAAGCTTTATTCTGCTGGCTAAAGCTAAAGAAAGTAGTATGGCCTCCAAGAGTATACTTACTGGAAAAATTAAATGTACAGTCCACCACATCCCTTCATAATCAGAATGGATCTCAATTGGAAATATACCGCTTAGTATAGTTGCGGTCCAAAACATGCCTCCTAAAATTATAATATTTGCCAGACCCACAAAAATAGCGGGTCGATAATTAGATTTAATTGAAATAGCGATAGTGATAATTGAAAGAGAAAAGCCAATGGTCACAAGGGCTGGAATAATGATAGCGACAACCGTGGATGTATAAAAAAATGATACACATAAAAAGGTTAATAAAATTTTGATATAAAACCGTATTAACCGATGTGACTTTGGTGAAAAACTGAGTGAATTAAGAAACTTACTAACAAAAGAAAGGTATGAAATGGTACTTAAAAGTAAGCATGAACTTGAAAATCGAGCACTCCATTCTGGCTTGTCAGACCAAAGATACTGCATTGTTAAGCCTTGACTATCCGCTACAACAAGCGCTATTGATATTAAGTAAATCACATAATATAGATAAGAAGTATCACGCAAAGAAAAAAATACACATAAATTATAGAAAATGAAGCCTACTAAGATCCCTAAATAAATGCCAAAGGCTAGTTGAAATGATGATGAATATAAAGACAATATATCTTGATTCCATAAGCTCATTAATAGCATCGTTTGTTTGCCTTCTAAGCGAATAAAATATGGGCTGTGGTTTTTAGATAAGTCAGGAATATGAAACCAAAACTTTCGGTCTTTTATTTGTCTGCTGGAATAAGAGTGTTTTGCGCCCGTAACAACTTGATGCCATGAGTTGTTTTCTTGCCAATAGAAATTTATGTAGTCCTGTTGCCCCCAGCTAAAAAGTAAAAACCACTCTTGTTCACAGTCAAAAAATAATGAACTATCAATGCGAACCCAGTGAGCTGAATTAGAAAGCCCTAAGTTGATACGCCCTTGTTTATTTTTATTAAATTCTTGAAAGAAGTCGGGGGAGCTTACTTGTTCAATTGTCAATGAACGACTTGAGTCGTCTAAAATGGAAAATTGGTCTGTTAAAATAACGGGTTTTGTTGGGCATTCATTATTTTTAGCGTGACCAGTATTAAAAAAGCTGAATACCAATAAACAAAGCAGGGTGCCAGCGGCTAAATCAACAAGTTTATTCAGCCATTTGTTGTATTTAGTCAGCATCATCATTCTCAAGCTCTTATATAAATAACAAAATTAAAACAGCATCGTTTTTATCATGGCTGAATTTCAGGCATTCTAATTAAAAAAAAACAGAGATTAGCAGCCAGAACGACCTTAGTATAAACCGAGAGTTGAAGGATGCCGAATAATTGTTGATTTTTTATTTTGCTGAAGGTAATGTGATAAACAGTCAGTTAATAACTGATGTTACGCATGACTCAGATAGAATTTGAGCTGTAGTACAGCTTAAAAGTAACGTCTCATTATCTACTGGCACTTGATCTATATAAACCCCATCATTCCTGCTAACAGCATACAGGAATGACGGTTTTTGCAGAATTCAGGTGCCAATAGGTAATGAGAAGTTACCTATGCTAATGCAGCTTATCGGGTTCTGGATTACACCGTTAGCAAGGAAGCTTTAGGTCTTAACTTACAGGCAAAAGAGCCTGTTATTGGTTTAAGTTTTTCTGGTGATTTTTTGGTTTAGATATATATGGCATACTTAAAAAATATGATGCTCAACTTCCTTCAGGTTCTGTGTAAATTTTGCCGCCTTATAATAGTCGTCTTAATAATAGCATTGCTTGCATTAGCGACTGGTTGTTCCAGCCAGCGTCTGCAATTTAAAAATAGCGACGCAAAGCGGTATGACATTTGCTGGCAAAAAATCACTCAATTTAATGACCAGCAAGATGTTTTAAATTATGATCTGGATCAGCAGATTTATCACTATCAGGAAGTCATAGAGGAAATGCTGGTTAACCGGGAGAAGACAGTTAATTTGATCGGGAGTATTGATAAAAATAAAGCCATTCCACCCGCTGACCTTGATGCCTTAAATTTACGTTTGCAAGCCGCGATGGATATTGTTGATAGCATCGTTAGCGTTATTGATAGTCATCAATGCTGGCAAGAGGCGGATAATAGTCATATGCAGGCATTAGGCTTATTGCCGCTAGACCCTGTTGTGCAATTAAAAGGGAGTATGCTCGCTTTATCTGCTGGGTTAATGCTGTATGACTCTTATCAGGCTGTTGTCGCCGTGGTTAATGAAGACGAGCGGATTCGCCGCTTTCTTAACCAGAGTGATATTGGTTACGGCATTCAAGAAGATCAAGTATCTGCCATAACGGATGATTTTCTCAGTATCGCAAATTTATCTAATATCAAGAATAGCATTACCTTGTATGAGCAAAGAAGAGCAGCGATACCATTAGATACAGTGCGTGATGATAATTTTGCCTATCTTGATTTGCTCATTCATGGCACCCGTTCTTATGACATACTGAGTAAACTATCGTTTGATGACAAGATTGCGCGAAGGTTTGATACGCATACACATTCAATCAGTGACAGCTTAAATGCGCTGAACAGAAGTGCTGTTAATGGTGTGAGTGAATTATTTGGCAATGCAGTCGGCGCGGTTGAAGAAAGAAAAGGAAAGATGTATCAGGATAAAATGGCTGAACATCTTATCCTTAGTCAATTGCAGGCCGGTGATATTTTACTGGAAAAAACGCCCTTTAGATTAACTGACAAAATGATTCCCGGGTATTGGGGACATGCTGCAATCTGGGTCGGT
>DAOVWV010000058.1 GCA_030636485.1 Methyloprofundus sp. | reverse complement strand
GCGGTGACATCAAACTGCAATACTCCCACCGCACCTAAAATCAAGGCATTATTTTTCAATGGCTTAAATAGCTGGGTTGCACCTTCTTCCGTGAGTTGTACCAGGCCTTTTTGTAATGCCTTGCCACGTAAAGGGTCTTTTAATATTACCCGACGAAATAACTCGGGTGCAAAGAAAGGAATGCCCGAATATTTCAGTACTTCACCTTCGGAAAACGTATCTCCCACCTGAATCGTACCGTGGTTATGCAGGCCAATAATATCACCTGAATACGCCTCTTCTATATTTTTACGGCTTGCCGCTTTAAAAGTGATCGCATTTGACACCTGAATTTTTTTACCTAAACGTACATGATTAACCTTCATGCCTTTATCAAATTTTCCCGAACAAATGCGTAAAAATGCGATTCTATCCCGGTGTGACGGATCCATATTCGCCTGTACTTTAAACACAAAGCCAGAAAACGTGTCTTCCTGTGCATCAACAAATCTCTGCTCTGCCTCCCTGCCTTTAGGGGCAGGCGCATAATCAGAAAAAGCATCAAGCAATTCTAAAATACCAAAATTGTTAATCGCAGAGCCAAAGAAAACCGGAGTCAGTGTTCCGGCTAAATAAGCCTCTAAATCAAATTCATGACTCGCCCCTTGAACCAGCTCGATTTCTTCGCGTAATTCATCGGCCTGATCGTCTAATAATTCATCTAGCAGAGGATTATCCAAACCTTTAATCACATCGCCTTCGACAATTTTCCCACCATGCGTTGCACTGAATAAATGCACCGTATCGGTATAAAGGTGGTAAACGCCTTTAAAGCGTTTCCCCATGCCAATGGGCCAGGTCATTGGTGCACAGTTAATGTTAAGGACTGACTCTACCTCATCCAGTAATTCGATGGGGTCTCGTCCTTCCCGATCCAGCTTATTGATAAAGGTGAGAATAGGTGTGGTACGTAAGCGACACACTTCCATTAATTTAATGGTACGGTTTTCTACCCCTTTGGCGACATCAATTACCATCAGTGCGGAATCGACTGCGGTTAAGGTACGGTAGGTATCTTCAGAGAAGTCTTCGTGTCCAGGTGTATCTAATAGATTGATAATACAGTTTTTATGTTCGAATTGCATCACCGAGGTCGTGACTGAAATTCCGCGCTGTTTTTCCATTTCCATCCAGTCGGATGTCGCATGTCTATCGGCTTTACGTCCTTTAACGGAGCCAGCCTGCTGTATCGCACCACCGAATAAAAGCAGTTTTTCAGTTAAGGTCGTTTTACCGGCATCGGGATGGGAAATGATGGCAAAGGTTCTGCGCCTTTGGATCTCTTTCGTGTTTATGGATTCTAGTTCTTGATTCATTAAGTTATATACTTAAAATTTATTCTACGGTTGCTTAATTTTAACTGAATTTGAGTGCCTGCGCATAGGAGAGTGGGTTATTTGAGCATTTTTGGTGCACGAAGTGTACCCTACCAGGCTTTTAAGAATCAGATGGTTGAGGGGGAGGGATGCTTTGGGTTAATAAATAATCACAAAAAGAATTTAAATGCTGTAAATGCTTACTCTGGGGAAAAAGCATACGTACGCTATAGAGCCTTTGTTTGGCTGGAATTAATTGTTTTTGAGCGAGCAAATCCAGAATATCAGCACATTGCTGCTGAATCAAATACTCACGCCAGGCAATTGCCAAGTGGGTTCTTTTTAAATCCAGTGACATGTTGATGGCCGTAATGCTTTGTTCAATATTTTCGGCTTGGTAAACGTGTATCGCTTTAGCCAGCCAATGTTGAGCCGCTTGTTCGGAGCTGATAAGCGTACTTAAATCAGCCTTGCAGCGCGAACACACAATGCGTTCGCGTAAACGTGCATTACAACAAGGGCAGCGTTCCATTAAGACTCCAGATAATAAATAATATCGTTTAATTCTGCGGTAGGTTTTTCCAGTTCGGCAATGTCTTTCGTCTCTATGTAATGTGTCAGAACTTCAATTAAATCCACCATATCTTCCTTATCTTCGCTAGAGACCTTATCAAACAATGCTTCTGCTTTGGATATTAATTTCTGAGCGGCTATGATTTCCGGTGCCAGCGGTTCCACAATAAACTCTTGTTCAATAATACCAGGCTCTATTTGTCCGAATAAAGAATTAATACGCTGTTTAGCTGTTTCCAGTGCACCGCTTTCGAACTGGGACAAGGCATTTTTAATGGTAATGTTTTTCTCCAGCCCAGTTTCTTTTTCCTGCGCTGAGACCTGCAAAATACCATTTAGATCCAGACCCAGAGTCAGGGTAATAATATTGCCGGCTGGCACATCACGCAAACCTTCAACCCGAAATTCACCAATCTTGATATTATTCAAGGCATCGGGGTCTTCACCTTGATAGATGGTGATATCAACTGCCTCCTGACCATCATGATAGGTTGTGAAAGCTTCGGTCTTACGGTTGGGTAATACGCTGTTTTTATGAATAATGGGGACAAAGAGAAAGGGGTACTCCAAACCGTCTAAAAAGCCCATGGCACTGGTTCCATAAGTATATGGGGTCACATCCACTAATACCGTATCTACCTGTTGCCCTGCAATCATTGCACCCTGGATAGCGGCTCCCATGGCGACACAGAGATCAGCATCGACTTCACTGTGTGGCTCTATGCCAAATTCGTTCAATAAGCGCTCACGAATACAGGGTGTGCGCGTGGAACCACCCACCAGTATCACTTCATCAATGTCTGAACTGCTCATCTTTGCGCCTTTTAAGGCAATATGCACGGCATCAAGCGTCGCATTGATATAATCTTCAATCAACTCCTCGTATACCATTCGTGACAGTTCTAGCGACAGGTGAATCGGAGCGCCATCATGCTCAAGCAAATATTCTTCATCAATCTGTACATAGGGTTGCTCGGATAATACAAATTTTGCACTTTCTGCGGCACGGCTAATGCGTGCCATCGCTCTACTATGCTCCCGTATGTCGACTTCGTGGGTATTCTTAATATGTTCAACCAGATAGTCGATAATTTGTTGATCAAAATCATCGCCCCCTAGTTGATTGTCGCCATGACTGGATAATACTTCAACGACGCTGGACTCAATATTAACCACCGATACATCAAAGGTTCCACCTCCCAAATCATAAACCAGAATACGCCTAGCCTCTTCTCCTTGAGTATCATAAGCCAACGCTGCTGCGGTAGGCTCATTAATCATGCGCATCACTTCTAAGCCAGCAATTTCCCCTGCCTCACGTGTTGCCTGCCGCTGTGCATCAGAAAAATAAGCGGGTACGGTAATCACCGCTTTACTCACGGCTAGGCCGAGATAGTCTTCGGCAATGGCTTTTAAACGCTTTAGAATAATGGCGGAAATTTCTTGCGGTGAATAAGGCAAATCAGCCAATGTCACCTGAATATCCTGCCCCATGATGCGTTTGATTGATTTGATGGTTCTTTCAGGGTAGACCAGGTATTGGTTTCGAGCCGTTTCACCGACAATAATATGGCCGTCATCATTCAGGCCGACAAATGATGGCAGCATTTTATTATCACCATCGCCAATGACAGTGACTTTGCCATTTTCGATTATGGAGACTTCTGAGTTAGTCGTCCCTAAGTCAATACCAATAATAATTTCATTCATAATACTTTATCCTGCCTTGGTTTTATTTACTTTTACTTCTGCCAATCGTAGAACCTGATCTTGATATAAAAAGCCTTTACGTAATTCTTCCAGTACAATGCCATTTAGGTATTTAGGGTTATCGTCTGTTTCAATAGCCGTCATGGTCAGAGGGTCGAGTAATTCACCGACACACTCTATTTCCCTTACCTGATGGCTGTGTAATAATTGCTCGAACCGTTTGATGGTCATTAGCTGGCCTTCTTTAAAGCGTTCGATAAAACGCACATCTTTTTTCTTGGAATGATTAAACAAGGCATTAATGGGTTGATAATTCTGTAGAACAGTTGCTCCATTTGCCAATCGGTCATAAAGGTCCACCATTTCCAGTAACATCAAACGCATAAATTCAGCGTGTTGTTGTTCTTGCTTCTCTGCCTGTCCTAGCAGTTCGGTGGCGAGCATTTTATTATGATCCTGAGCCATGTCAAGTGCGGAGCTAAGCGTATCCAGCGTATTTTTGAATTGTCTGGACTGTGCTTTTACTTCTGTTTTTAATGCCGTTAACTCTGCCAGTAAAGTATTCATGTCAGGCTGCTCATCTGCCGTCAGTAGCTTCAGCTGATCTTGTTGCAGGTACTTCTGGAAATCTTCGAGTAATGCAGTTTTTTGTATGTCTGTCGTCATGATTTCTCAGGCCTGGCAAATGAATTTAAAAGGTTCGTTTCATCAATACTGACGCTTAATATTTTGTTAAAAGATTCGGCATCCAGTGTTATGCTTTGTCCGGTGTGCATGACCTGCTCAAGCACGGTATTAAAATTGGCAGCCGGCAGAGTAAATAAGTCATGGCTTACTCTGCTTTTATGATCTTTTATTGCGCTATAAGCATCATGTATGCGTTGAAATTGATCCTGATTACGGTCTGGAGGGTTGTTTTTAACCTGCTGTAAATAAGCCTGTTTAATGTCATTATCACTGGCATCATTGACTACGCCTAATATTTCATAAGGTGTTTGCATAATAGGTTAACCGTTTAAAAAGGGAAGGGAAATGGCTTGTCGTCTGTCAGGATACCAAAAGTATTAATCACATCATTCAGGTCGACTTCAATATCAATTTTCAATTCATCGGCCGCTTTTAATAGCATCAGCGCGGATAAGATGTCAGGGCTTTGCATCATGGCCATGAGGACGGCTTCCTGATTGCCCTGATTTTTCATTAAGCCCTGAATAAGCCTGTCTGGTGTGGTCTTTTTCATGATGGACTCCGCTTTCTCATTGAGCTTAATCATCACACCTTGCTCAAGATGCCCAAAAAGTTCTTCCATTGGGTCATGGTCTTCGTCATCTTCGTCCACAAAACCGGCAAACAAATCATCAAGAAAGCTTAAGCCTTGCTGCGGGTTTGCATCAAAATAGCTATCCAGTAACTTCTCAAATAGTATTATTGTCGGGTGATCCTTATTTTCTACGGCAACCTTATGAGCTAGCTTTAAGCGCCGAACCTCATCGGCCGAACAATTCGCAGCCTCAGCATTATTGTTGGCATAGATCTGGTAATAAGTCCAGATTGGGTTTTTCCATTTTATTAGGGCGGGTTTCGCAATATGACGTAATAATTCAAAATGCTGAATGCTATCCAGTACTTTACAAAAATTTAATAGCAGCTCCTCTGGGTAACCCTGTTCGGACAGGGACTTTTTTAACGGTGCTTTGACTTTCTCCAGTGCCTTGTGTAAAAACGCCTGCTCTTCATCATTGGTGGTGTATGGTGTGAGTTGCTGGATAAACGCCCGGAGCTCATTTTCAGAGAGCAGGTAATCTTTTGCGGGGGCTAGTTCGCGTAAAATAGTGGTGACGGGCAGGCCATTAAGCAATGCTTCCATCGTCGCATGAAAATGCCGGCTAACCGGATTCGTATGTAAGGCATCCAGCTCTTGAGTGATGCTTTGCAGTCCTTGCTGTTTATCTTCATTGGCAAAAAAGAGTAATGCGCGCATTAACTGCAACTGTTTTTGATTAGCCTTGATAAGGTTAATTTTTTCAGCATGTTTTATTTCTTTTTCGACTAAATGATAGCTTTTATCGCGCATCAGTTGTTGTGCATGCGCCATATGGCTGGAAAATAGCGTCTGTTTTGCAAAGGTGTTGAGTGGGTCGGTTTTTAATATTTTATCGGCATATTGGCAGGCTTTTTTAAAGGTTTTATTGGCCGTTGCTGCTTTAACTGCGAAAGTTAAAGCTTCAATATCTTGTGGAAACTGATCCAATGTTTTTGTTAGCCAGAGTTTATATGCTTTGGCGTTTTCTGGTTTCTGACTAAAGTGCTGAGTAATGGCCAGGTAGCTCTCATGATCATTTGCATCATAGTCCAGACTTTCAATCAAAACATTAATACGGTCTTCTGCTTCAGGCTCCCAGGTAGCTATGCGGCGTAATATCAAAGCCGCTTTTAAATTATCAACCGGGTCGCCCTTGTTTAAATGACCAAGGCAGCCACGCCAATAATACTCAGCATCATAAAGGTTTTCCTCACGCTCACAGTTTAATGCGTTAATCCGGTTTTCTTCAAATTCACTCGCTTCGCCAAAATGTTTGTTAAACGCTTTGTTTCCAGCTGGATAATGTGTCAATGTTGTTTGACAGAATTGCCGTGCAACTTCAGTTCCTATCAGTGACTTGTATTGCGTAGCTAAATTAAATTGCACCTTGTCAGATAAATTATCATGCAGGCGGCTATAGTGCTGAATAAAGTCCTGCTGCTTTTTATTGAACCCTTTTATTTCAGCAACGATACTGCGTTGTTGATAATCGAGCAGGCGTAGTGCTTCAGCAAGTTCCGCCCCCTCTCTGGTGCAGGCAAGCATGACTCTGGCAGCCTGGTAATAGGGCGAGTTAACTGGGATTTTTACTAAAAGTGCCTGAGCCTTTATGAGCGAATCAGACATGACTAAACTCGCATTCAGCAAAGTACGAAGATCCCGAAAGGCCGAGCGATAAGGCAATTTCTTTAAGGTTTCCCTAAGCTTATCGGTTTGGTTGTTCTGATAGGCCTGTAATGCCGTTTGCACGATATTAAAATGCGCGATAACACTGGAGTCCTGTGGCAAGTCCTGCTGAAACTCAGAATATTTTCCCAGCATTAATAAGCCTAATACAGCGGCTAACTCAGGGTACTGCTTATCCAGTTGCTGGGCTGATAGCTGGCTTAAGCTTGCCTTGATACTGGGTAGGTTATTGGTTTCAAATAACCATATGATATATTGATCATAAGCATCATAGGGAGGCTGAGCATGTTGAACATGGTTTTCCCATAATACCAAAGCCTCTTTATACATTCCCTTTGCAGCAAAATCTTTAGCTCTTTGTATATAGCAGTAAGCCAGCTTTTGATGCCATTGCTCATTATCAGCTGTCTGTAATAATTCCTTATAGAGCTTAATGGCTTCTTTATATTTAGTCGCTGTTAATTGAGACAGTGCCTGCTCTTCGAGGTCATGTACTGATACACTCGCAGTCGGTTTGTGTTTCTTCATTTGAAGGGGCGATAGTTTATGTAAAATTATATTATGTTATTAGGCTTGCTTTCCAGCGTGTATAGCGTCGCAAGATAACAAGCATAATGCGCTATGTACCTGGGCATAATAAAACCATTAGTAAAGTTGATATCAGTAATTATAGAACATTTAGTTTTTTCCGCTTAGTCATATTCCAGAGTTGTGACATCTTGCATATAACGGCTCTTAAATAAGCGTGTATTCTGCTAGTCGATCATTATACGGCTATGTATCCCCGTTAAAGGGGATTAACGATTAAGTGTTTTAATCTGTCATCAGGCAATATATACTGCACACCAGCCAATCAACACAAAAAGTACCTATGCCTGATAATACCCCGGATAAACAAGATACTGTTATTTGTACCTGTACAGGAACGACAAAAGAAAAAATTGAGGAACTGATTGAAAAGGGGGCGGATAATCTGGACAAAATATCATCTGCCACGGGTGCAAATACCGGCTGTGGGTCATGTGATATTTTAATCGTGGAATTATTAGAGAGTCGCGGTTAGAACGGCTTATTTAACCCATTTTAAAACACAAAACCTTGAGCCCTTTATCCTCGGCTTCTGCATAGACTTCAGGTGGTTTTAGTTCATCGACAAGCGTGTATTCTGGCGCTAATTCGGCCATATGTTCAATTAAAAACTGACGCTTCAAGTCAGGGGCATTCAGGCATAATAACAGTGTCGCCCCGGGAGCCATAAATTGATCCAGGCGACGTAATATTTTGGGGTAATCCCGCGCAATATCAACACTGCCTTTTTGCAGGGTCGGGGGATCACAAATCAATAAATCAAACGG
>DAOVWV010000323.1 GCA_030636485.1 Methyloprofundus sp. | reverse complement strand
TGAATCTGGATATGGACTTATACCAATGGTTATTAGTGACATTGACTGCGGGTACCGGTGGTTCTATGCTATCTGTAGGTTCGGCGGCGGGTGTAGCATTAATGGGCTCATCTAACCATAAATATACTTTCTTCAGTCATATTAAATGGACACCCGTGATTGCATTAGGTTATATCGCAAGTATTTTTGTGCATTATTTGGTTAATGGATAATGCTTAAGGCGTTCAGCTATACTTCGCGCAGTCGTGACCGCGCGAAGTATAATCACTGACTGTTCTGAAAAGGGAGTAGAATTTTATATTCTGCTCCCTTTTTTTGTTTCTATAATATTTAAAACGTATTGATATGACTGAACATAGCTGGAAACAGTCCTTTGCGGCTTATAGTCGCCCACAAGTATTGGGCATGTCTTTTCTTGGCTTTTCGGCGGGATTGCCCTTTTTATTGGTTTTCTCTACGCTGTCGGCATGGCTACGGGATTCGGGTATCACCTTATCCGTTATTGGTTTTTTTAGCTGGGTAGGTCTCACCTATTCCATCAAGGTTATCTGGGCACCTGTGGTTGACCGTTTGCCACTGCCTTTTTTAACCCGATTGCTTGGAAAACGGCGTAGCTGGATGCTGTTGGCTCAAGTGGGTATTTCAGCGGGACTGATGACCTTAGCCGAGCTAAACCCAGAAATGCAAATTGAATGGATTGCAGCAACCGCTGTATGGATTGCTTTTTGCTCGGCGACACAGGATATTGTGATTGATGCCTATCGTATTGAAGCCATAGAACCTGAATATCAGGCAGCAATGGCCGCCATGTATGTGTTTGGTTATCGTGTTGCTTTGCTGGTTTCAGGCGCGGGAGCTTTTTATATTGCGGAATATGTGGGTTGGAATGCCGCCTATTCGGCGATGGCTTTGTGCATGTTTGTCGGGATTGTGGCAACTTTATTAAGTTCGGAACCCGAACACAGGCAAGATAAACAGACTGCTGAGCTGGAAAATAAAATTGAGGCAGCGCTAGGCGTACAAGCGCATAAAGGCTCGTTACAACGATTGAGTGCCTGGTTTTCTGATGCGGTTATCAGTCCTTTTGCCGAATTCTTTGTGCGTAATGGCAAGTTAGGGCTCTGGATTTTAGCTTTAATTGCACTTTATAAAATGAGTGACATCACCATGGGGGTGATGGCTAATCCGTTTTATCTGGATTTAGGCTTTAGCAAAACGGAAATTGCAGATGTCAGTAAAATCTTTGGTTTTTTTATGACCATCTTTGGTGCGGCATTGGGTGGTGTTCTGGTGATACGTTATGGGTTGATGAAACCTTTGCTATTAGGTGCGGTATTGGTTGCCGCCACTAATTTATTATTTGTTTTACTGGCACTCTCCGAGCCAAACATACGCTTATTGGCGATTGTCATCAGCGCCGATAATTTAAGTGGAGGAATTGCCACATCGGTGTTTATCGCCTATTTATCGAGCCTGACCAACAGTGCCTACACGGCGACCCAATATGCATTGTTTAGCTCCTTAATGACTTTGCCCGCTAAATTACTCGGCGGCCTGTCGGGGATTATTGTTGATGGTTATGGTTACGCGGTGTTCTTTTTATATGCCTCGGCTGTGGGGTTGCCTGCGATAGCACTCGTGGTGGTATTAATGCATTTGCAAAGTAAATCTAATAAAATTTAGCAAAGTACGCTGATGCAGCAAGCGTACAATGTTAAAAAAATCAGTCACTAGAAAACCGCAGTCGTGACTGCGCGAAGTATATGTTAAAATTATGCGCAATATAAAGCATTACCATAGTGCTCGTAGGGTGATAACAAATAAGGATAAATATGATATTTGTAACAGGTGGGGCGGGATTTATTGGGTCAAACTTTGTGCTGGATTGGCTACAGCAGAATGATGAACCCGTAGTAAATATTGATAAATTAACCTATGCAGGCAATCTCGAAAACCTGGCTACATTACAAAATGACAGTCGGCATATTTTTATTCAAGGGGATATAGGGGATGCCGTATTGATCTCTGAGTTGTTAGAAAAGCACCAGCCTCGTGCGCTTATCAATTTTGCTGCCGAGTCACATGTTGACCGTTCCATACATGGCCCTGAAGCTTTTGTGCAAACGAATGTGGTGGGCACATTTCATTTACTGGACGCTGTGCGTGGCTATTGGAATAAACTTGAGGGTGATGAAAAAGCTGATTTTCGCTTGCTGCATGTATCGACCGATGAAGTCTATGGGTCTTTAAGCAAGGACGAACCGGCCTTTACTGAAACGCATCGTTACGAGCCTAATAGTCCTTATTCAGCCAGTAAGGCGGCGAGTGATCACTTGGTTCGCTCCTATCATCATACTTATGGCCTGCCGGTACTGACAACGAATTGTTCGAATAATTACGGGCCTTACCATTTTCCTGAAAAACTGATTCCACTCATTATCGTTAATGCCTTGGCGGGCAAGCCATTGCCGGTGTATGGTGATGGTCAGCAAATCCGCGACTGGCTGTATGTTACCGACCATTGCAGCGCAATCCGGCGTGTGCTGGAAGCGGGCACAACGGGAGAAGTCTATAATGTCGGGGGCTGGAACGAAAAACCCAATATCGAAATAGTACAAACTGTCTGTGCTCTGTTGGATGAATTACGCCCGCGTAGCGATAAGCAAAACTATGCTGAGCAAATTACCTTTGTGACAGACCGTCTTGGGCATGATCGTCGTTATGCGATTGATGCGCATAAAATAGAGCGTGAACTAGGTTGGAAGCCCGTAGAAACGTTTAGTACGGGGATTCGTAAAACAGTACAGTGGTATCTGGATAATCAAGAGTGGGTTGCTAATGTACAGTCGGGTGCTTATCGCGATTGGGTTGAAAAAAATTATCAGGACCGTATTGAGTGAAAATACTTTTATTAGGTAAAAATGGGCAGGTCGGCTGGGAGTTGCAGCGCAGTCTTGCACCCTTAGGTGAAGTGATCGCACTGGATAGAAATAGTCGGGGTTATTGCGGCGACCTGAGTGACCTATCGGGTCTAGCGGAAACCATTCGGCAGATAAGCCCCAGTGTTATTGTTAATGCGGCAGCCTATACGGCGGTTGATAAGGCGGAAAGTGAAATTGAGCTTGCACAGCTCATTAATGCAGACGCACCTGCCATTTTAGCGCAAGAGGCAAAGCGTATAGGTGCTTGGTTAATTCACTATTCTACTGATTATGTTTT
>DAOVWV010000239.1 GCA_030636485.1 Methyloprofundus sp. | reverse complement strand
CTGGTCAGAGGCAATGACAAGGCCACGTATTCGCCTCAGTTCAACCACAGAGTCGACAGCCCCCGCAAAGACCAGGCGATCATTTATCTGCATAACCGTCTGTGGGGATACCACAGGGATAATTTCATCATCCCGTATGATCTCAATTAAAAACAACCCAGGCAAATGCCGTAAACCAGCATCCTGCACCGTTTTACCTGCTAATTCGCAACCTGGTTTAACCAGCATTTCCACCAGATATTCGCGAACATCACTAAATTTTTCGATTGCACTGGTTCTATCTGCCAACAGGAAAGGGGCAGCCAGGAACAAATATAGACAGCCGATAACAGTCACAGGTATACCAACTGCCGCTATTTCAAATAAGCTAAAGCCAGCATACCCCGATTGGCGCATAAGCCCATCCACAATTAAATTCGTGCTAGTCCCTATCAGCGAGCAGGTGCCCCCCATGATTGATGCATAACTAAGAGGTAAAAGAAAAGTGGAAGGATTAAAGCGGCTGCGCTTACACCAGTCTTGAACGGCACTGGTAAACATGGCAACGACGGGGCTGTTATTAATAAAAACACTGATCGCTGCTGCGGGTAACAACAAACGGATCAAAGCGACCAAGCTATTGGCAGGCCTACCCAACAACAATTGACTGAGCCAGGCAATTGCCCCGGTCTCCCGTAACCCGGAAACAGTCACATAAAGCACGGCAATGGTGACCATGCCTGGATTGGATAACCCCGATAAAGCTTCTGTAGGGCTTAAGATGCCACTTACCATCAATAAACTTAAGGCACTTAATAAGATGGTGCCCGCAGGAAATCGATTGCTAGCGAGTAGTAACAGCGTGGCAATCAAAATGAATGAGACGGCGATAAGGTCAACCGGCATCAGCACATAGCCTTATTTATATGAGAGGCTTTAATAAACATTAAAAGTGACCATTGACTGGTAGCCAAAGAAATAACACGGGGAATAAATAACGATGTAAAAGTATCTCCCACCTGCGCCGATGCGAAGCATCGTCCTTGAACCGAAAGGTTCAAGTGGGTGTCTATCTTGCATTTCAGGCTTTCCGCTAGCGCGGACATGCACACCAGTACAAGAATCGACTCCCGGGGTAGATATAGGTCCAAGGAACACCCACTCCACTGTCGAACGCTGCAGGAGATACGCGGGCTATTCTATACTTTTTTTAACGCAGTTTCGATTTTTAGGTACATTTTGTTCAAGTTCTTACCTAAGCTTGTAGGCGTAGGTGCTTTATTTACCTTGCTTTGTATCAATTCATGAGTCAGGTTTAATGCGGCAAGCACTGCCACTCGTT
This sequence comes from Methyloprofundus sp., assembly GCA_030636485.1. Classification (GTDB taxonomy): domain Bacteria; phylum Pseudomonadota; class Gammaproteobacteria; order Methylococcales; family Methylomonadaceae; genus Methyloprofundus. The sequence goes on along the minus strand of DAOVWV010000239.1, from coordinate 2,744 downwards.
CCCCCCCTGAAACCTTTCCACTAAGACGGATTTCACGCATTTGCTGATCCAGTTGCTGTGCCGAAGAAATTAAATCCGCCTGCTCATCTTTGGTACAAATAATTTTGTATTCTTTGCCTAAAATTTTTAAAACGACTGTGTGGTACTTACTCATGAATCATGTTCCATTGCTTTTAAACGACCAATCATGGCCTCAACCCGTGTACGTGCCAAGTTAGTCTTCTCAACCAGCTTAGCTCTTTCCTTAACGAGTTCATCTTGCTTGACTTTTAAGGTGACATTTTCATTCTGAACCACACTATAGCGTTTAATTAACTCATCCAGTTTATCTTCGAGTTCTTTAATATCAAACGATTGATTAATCTTACTCATGTATAACTCATTCTCTTTTGCCAAAAGCAGTAATAACTGAACTAATTATGATAGCATAGGCAGGCAATTTTTTTACGCTACTTTTATTTTAATATAGACTTCGCGCGGTCACCGTGCGAAGTCTATAAGCCGTGTTTTAACTCTCTCTACTAAAAAGCAAATGAGCTATTCTGTCCTTAATTCAATTATTTTACAAAAACAGGCTGCTGATAGTGCAGCCGAGGTGCATGGGATTGCTGTCGCCATGCTATGCCTAGACCCTAAAACCGAAGCCGGTAGCTGGCTATCTGAAGCGATTTCCAGCGAAGCAGATTTACTGGAAGATGATAAATTATCGTTGATTAATTTATTCGAACAATCAAAAGAGTTAATGGAAAGCGATGAGTTTGTGTTTGATTTATTTTTACCTGATGAACAAGAACCACTCAATCAGCGCTGTCTGGCTATCGTGCAATGGTGTCAGGGCTACTTATTTGGCATGGGGCGTATAGAGACCAACACCTCATGGCCTAGCGAGGTAGAAGAGATATTAAAGGACATTGTTGAATTTACCAAACTTGATACCAGTACTGATGACGATGATGAAGAGGCAGAAAGTGCAATAATGGAAATTCAGGAATATTTACGTGCTTCGGTGATGTTAATTCGTAGTGAACTCAATGATACAGATGCTGATGAAACGGTACATTAGGAATAGAAATGATAGCAAGTGAATTTAAAAAACGCCGTGAATTGTTGATGGAGCAGGTAGGCAAGGATAATATTGCGATCATTGCCAGTGCGGATATCCGCACCCGTAACCGCGATGTTGACTACCCCTTCCGTCAGGACAGTGATTTCTATTATTTAACCGGGTTTAATGAAGCCAATGCCTTGGCGGTTTTTATTCCTGAACGTGAACAAGGCGAGTATATTTTATTTTGTCAGGAGTTTGACGAGAAAAAGGCATTATGGGAAGGTGCCCATGCGGGTCTGGAAGGCGCAACGCAGGAGTTTGGTGCCGATGATTCTTTTCCGATAGATGACCTGGCGGATATTCTACCCGGGCTACTGGAAAACAAGCATAAGGTGTTTTATCCAATGGGGCGCGATCCTGATTTAGACCATCATTTGATGGAGTGGATTACGCATATTCGGGCACAGACACGTAGCGGAGTGAATGCACCGGGCGAACTGGTATCACTCGAACATACCTTACATGAGATGCGTCTTATTAAAAGCCCTGAAGAAATAAAGCTGATACAAAAGGCAGTCGATGTCTCTGTCAAAGCACATATTCGGGCGATGCAGACCTGTAAAGCGGGGCGCTATGAATATCAGCTTGAAGGTGAGATAGTGCATGAGTTTATAGATAACGGCTTACGCGCTGTCGCTTACCCCTCCATCGTAGCAGGGGGTAAAAATGCCTGCGTTCTGCACTACACAGAGAATAAGGCACGCTTAAATGATGGAGATTTACTGCTGATTGATGCAGGCGCAGAATGCGATCATTATGCCGCCGATATTACCCGCACTTTCCCCGTCAGCGGTGTATTTTCAACCGAACAAAAATTACTCTACCAATTAGTGTTAGATGCACAGTATGCAGCCATTGCAGAAGTAAAGCCTAATACCCCCTGGAATAATGCCCATGATGCATCCGTGGAAACATTGACCCGTGGTCTGGTCGAATTAGGTTTATTAAGCGGTGAAGTGTCCAAATTAATTGCAGATGAAGCCTATAAAGTCTTCTATATGCACCGTATCGGACACTGGCTAGGGATGGACGTGCATGATGTCGGTGATTATAAAATAGATGATGAGTGGCGTATCCTTGAGCCTGGCATGGTATTAACCGTAGAGCCAGGGCTCTATATTCCACCGGACTGTAGTACTGTAGAAGAAAAGTGGCGGGGTATTGGCATTCGTATAGAAGACGACATTCTGGTCACCGATAAAGGCTCCCAGGTTCTGACCCAGGCAGCACCAAAAACGATTGGCGATATTGAAGCAATAATGCAGTAGAAAAGGTTCTACCGCTTATTCATAGCTAGGGAATAGGCTAAGCCTACTCCCTAGTCAAGCATATACTTAGCGCGGCCGCGCTAAGTATATATCTAACCTTTACCGAACAAACCCTTCAATTTTGCAGGCATCTTAAAATTAGATTCTGCATAATCAGGCTCCAACTCTTGCTCTTCTTCAGCTTCAGCTATTTCAGCGACCGACACGATGGCTTCAGTGACTGATTCTTCAGCTTGTTGCACTGGCTTAGCACTGGCAAGCTTTTCTTTCCTCTTCGCAAATGGATTCAATTTTTTGAATTTCCCGCTGATATCCAGATCAGATTTATTATACTCCGGCTCACTTTCCAACTCATCAGCTTCAGGTAT
>DAOVWV010000054.1 GCA_030636485.1 Methyloprofundus sp. | reverse complement strand
TTTGTTCTAGTTAAAAAGCTTACAGGCTTATATTAATACATTATAATTAAACATTATTTTTGTATCTAGCAAAAAAGGCATTTATGAATAAAAAAGCAATTTCACTGATCTTTTTATTTTCCACCTCAATTCAGGCACAAAACTTATTAGAAACCTATGATCTTGCTCTGCAAAATGATCCTTTTTTGCGTCAGTCACTCGCCAATAAAATGGCCGTAGGCGAGACTAAAGATCAAAGTATCGCCCGCTTATTACCTACGGTCAGTGCAGGCGCTTCTACTGCTCATAATTGGTCATACCAGGACTCTGTTTTTAATAATAAATTCCCCGGCCAATCAAAAAGAAATGACTTTTGGGACAGCCAGTTTTCAATAAACCTGGTACAGCCCGTTTTTCATTGGGATATGTGGGTGCAACTTTCGCAATCAGAAAAGCAGATTGCCCAGGCGGATGCCAGTTATCTTGCTGAACAGCAAAAGTTAATTCTTAAAACCACGAATGCCTATTTTTCAGTGTTAGCAGCTCAGGATGACCTGACCTTTTCCAAGTCTGAAATGAAAACCATTGCCAGACAGTTAGAGCAGGCACAACAACGATTTGATGTAGGGCTTATCGCAATAACCGATGTCTATGAAGCGCAAGCGGGATATGATCAAAGCCGGTCCGATGTCATTGCAGCAGATAATAATGTAGAAAATGCCAAAGAAGCCTTAAAAGTCATTATTGGCTCTTATTCCTCGGAGTTGAGTGTTTTAGGTAAGACATTACCACTGCCTAAGCCAGCTCCAGATGATATAGAGGAATGGAATAGGCAGGCTTTGACTCAAAACCTACAAATTCTGGTTGCCCAGAGTGAGTCCGATATTGTGATGGATAATATTGACTTACAACGGAGTGGTCATTATCCGCAATTAGATATCGTCGGTAATTTTGGCCTTAACGATACCACTGGAAACCTTGAGGCTAGGGGAAATACCGAAAGCATAGGCGTGCAATTAAATATCCCGCTTTTTGAAGGGGGAGCGGTTGATTCGCGAACACGTCAGGCTGAATACCAATATGCCCAGGCAAAAGAAAACCTGATAGCAACGCAGCGCGCGGTAACCCAGGAAGTCAAAGACTCTTATCGCGGAGTGATTGCCAGCATTAGCCAGGTGGAAGCTTTAAAGTCTGCAGTGCGTTCAGGTAAAAGCGCACTAGAGGCAACCGAAGCAGGGTTTGATGTCGGTACCCGCACCATGATAGATGTTTTAAACGCAACCAGAAACTATACCAGTGCACAAAGCAAATACGCTAAATCCCGTTATGCTTATCTGGTTAATGGGATCCGTTTAAAAAATGCCGCGAGTACTTTAAGTATTACAGATTTAGAGGCGATTAACCGCTATTTGCAATAAAATTCTATCGATTTAGGAGCGAGGGTATTAATAATACCCTTCAATTAAGCCCATTTTCAGCATCCGAGTGTAAATAAGCGCCATTCTGAAATATAATGCATATTATATTTTCTAAGTACTGACATTTTAGTGACAAAATCATGCCAAATTCAAAAATAATCTACACCGAAACTGACGAAGCACCCGCTTTGGCAACCTATTCATTTTTACCTATTGTTCAAGCTTATGCACAGGCCGCAGGTGTAACGGTTGAAACACGGGATATCTCCCTGGCAGGGCGTATCCTTGCTAATTTTCCCGATAAGCTGACGGATGTACAAAAACAAAGTGATGCATTGGCAGAGCTAGGCGAATTAGCGAAAACAGCCGCTGCAAATATCATTAAATTACCCAATATCAGCGCATCAGTTCCTCAATTACAAGCCGCTATTAAGGAATTACAAGGTTTAGGCTTTGATATTCCTGATTACCCGGAAGCCCCTGATACTGATACTGCACAAAATATCAAGGCACGTTATGCCAAGGTTTTAGGCAGTGCCGTTAATCCAGTGTTACGTGAAGGAAACTCGGATCGGCGCGTGGCAGCACCAGTTAAAGAATACGCACAGAAACACCCACACTCTATGGGAGTCTGGGAATCCGAATCTAAATCACATGTTGCTTCAATGAGTGAGGGTGATTTTTATGCCAGTGAACAGTCCACAGTGATTGAAACAGCAGGTGATGTAAAAATCGAGTTACTGGATGAGAGTGGCAACAGCCAGGTACTTAAACAGGCAACACCGGTACTGCAAGGTGAAGTGATTGATGCTTCGCTTATGAGTTGCAAAGCGCTGCGTCGTTTCTTTGCGGAGTCTATTGCGGCTGCAAAATCAGAAGGGATATTACTCTCACTGCACTTAAAAGCCACGATGATGAAAGTGTCTGACCCGATTATATTTGGTCATGCGGTCAATGTTTATTATCAGGATGTGTTTGCAAAACACGCGGCAACTTTTACCCAACTCGGTGTTGATACCCGTAACGGCTTGGGTGATGTATATGCAAAAATTGCCAGCTTGACAGATGAACAACGGCAACAGATAGAAGCAGATATTCAAGCGGTTTATCAGGCACAGCCAGAGTTGGCAATGGTGGACTCAGACAAAGGCATTACCAACTTGCATGTGCCTAGTGATATTATCATAGATGCCTCTATGCCAGCTGCACTGCGTTCTTCAGGTATGATGTGGGGGACTGATGGTCAATTGCATGATACCAAAGCAATGATCCCGGATCGTTGTTATGCCGGTATCTATCAAGAAGTGTTTGAGTTCTGTCAACAGCACGGTGCTTTTGATGTAACTACGATGGGGAGTGTCAGTAATGTCGGTTTGATGGCTCAAAAAGCAGAAGAATATGGCTCGCATGATAAAACCTTTGAAATCCCCGCTAATGGCTCGGTGCGCGTTATTGATAGTACAGGCAATATTCTGCTGGAACATAAGGTTGAGCAAGGCGATATCTGGCGCATGTGCCAGACTAAAGACCTGCCCATTCAGGACTGGGTTAAACTGGCAGTCAATCGTGCTAGATTAACCGCTCAGCCAGCGATATTCTGGCTGGATAAAAATCGCGCTCACGATGCTAATTTAATTGCCATTGTTGAAAATTATCTACAAGAACATGATACCGATGGGCTAGACATTAAAATCATGTCACCGGTTGAAGCGATACGCTATACTTTACAGCGTGTCAAAGCAGGCGATAATACTATTTCCGTGACAGGGAATGTATTACGGGATTATTTAACGGATTTGTTTCCTATTTTAGAGCTGGGAACCAGTGCAAAAATGTTATCCATTGTACCGCTGCTGGCGGGTGGTGGATTGTTTGAAACAGGGGCGGGTGGTTCTGCGCCCAAGCATGTACAGCAATTGTTAGAAGAAAATCATTTACGCTGGGATTCTCTGGGTGAATTTTTGGCTCTTGCCGTGTCTTTGGAAGACCTGGCATTAAAAACCAAAAATGAAAAAGCGCAAGTGTTGGCGCAGACCTTGAATACAGCAAACAGCCAGTTTTTAAATAATAATAAATCACCACGACGCAAGGCAGGTGAGCTGGATACACGCGGGAGTCATTTCTATCTTGCGATGTACTGGGCAGCGGCTTTAGCCGAGCAAAACAATGATAAAGAGTTACAGGCTAAATTTACGCCTATCGCACAACAGTTAAGCGATAATGAAAATAACATTGTTGAGCAGTTGAATGGCGTACAGGGGGCAGCGGTTGATGTGGGTGGCTATTACTGCCCGAATAAAGAACTAGCTGAAAAAGTAATGCGCCCAAGTCAGATTTTTAATGAGATTATTGAAAACCTTTAATTGTTTTAATGTTAAGGAAAGCAATCTAGAATGTGATTTGTAAGGCATGTATTGCGTACCACTGCTAATATTAGGGTACGCAATAGACTTCGCGTGGTGTAACTTCTCATTTTTCACTGGCATCTGAGCTCTTCAAAAGCCGTCATTCCTGCATGCCGTTAGCAGGAATCTATGTTCAACGTAGATTTCCGATAACGCTTGTGCCCACGCTTGACTGGGTAGACTTCGGGAATGACGGCTCTTTTATCTGCCTTTACCCGTGAATAATGAGGCGTTACAATTCTCAGCCCTTAGTGGTAAGTTGTAGTGCTATCCTGTACAGTGGATTATCTGAGTTTATAAACTAACAGAGTATTAGCTGAGTTATGATCCCCATTAGAGATACCGCCCCCTGCTATAGTCGACCCTATGTTACCTGGGGGTTGATATTTATATGCACTGCGTTATTTGTCTGGCTAGAAGTGTCACCCGAACGCCTGCATCGCTATGTTATCTTTATCTATGGCATGGTACCTAATCGCTATACCAATCCCGAGTGGGCGTTAGCCATGGGCTACCCTATCGACTACTACTTCACTTTTGTCAGCAATCTTTTTTTACATGGCAGCTGGTGGCATTTAATCATGAATATGTGGTTTCTCTGGATTTTTGCCGATAATATAGAAGACCGGATGGGACACTGGCGATTTATCATTTTTTACCTGCTCTGTGGCATTATTGCCAGCATGGTGCAGTGGCTTTATACGCCGAATCTGGTCATGCCTGTCGTCGGGGCATCAGGTGCCATTGCCGGTGTCTTGGGGGCTTATTTTTTTCTTTACCCCTATGCCAAAATTGTCCTCTGGGTTCCGATTCTATTTTTACCTATTTTTATAGAAGTACCTGCGATTGCATTTATCGGTATCTGGGTCATTTTCCAGATGTCTAAAGCCACCACTGCGATTCTGTTTTATGAAGGTGTATCGGATGTTGCATTATGGGCGCATTTAGGAGGGTTTGTTGCTGGTTTTTTACTATTTCAGTATTTTCTCAGAAAAGATTATCCTGCCTAAATGCCTTTAAGGTATAATGCTCGAATAATTTTAAAAGCCTCATCAAGCGGGTATAAATCTGCATTGAGTTATTCTTAGGAAGCTGATACCAAAATGAAAAAAGTTAATATTGCCCTAGTCAGGTTACTCCAGTTTATTGTTTTTGTTATTTTCACCTTCATGGTTATTGTTTATTTTGGTGCAATGGTCTTAATCCCATTAGATGCGCTAGTGATGATTACCAAGCTACTCGGTGTTACTGGCATTAATACATTTGTGGGCGCAATCATTGGCCTGCCCATTGTCGGTTTTCTAGGAAAAATGATCTATGATACACCAGGTTTGGTTGGTATAGTCATGGAAACAGGAATGGACTTGGTTAAAACAGGTAAAGATAAAGTGGAAGCATTCAATAAAATTGCCGAAGCAATCAAATAGAGTTAACAATGTCAGTGTTTACTGACATTGTTATGACAGAAAGGGCTTATACCTTCGCGGTATAAGCCCTTTTTTTATGCCAAATAATGCAATACAAACAAATATAGCTGGCGTTATTGTGTTATATTTTGTCCAGATCATACCTCACTTGTAACCCCTAACTTGTTGACAGCTTTAATACGCTTGATTTTTTAAAACCAGAACATACGTCTTTCTTTTTTGTAGGAACAAAAATGCCTGTTATACCCGTCATTACAGTGCTTATATTAAGCACTTTGGGAATGTTATCCAGCGTAAAAGCAGAACCCGCTTATCTTGTTGATCATTTAGATTCAGTGATGATTGATCCACAATTAAGCTTATCAGAGCTAGTCAATAAAACCTTGCAACAGTATCCTGATTATAAATTGATTGCTGCATTGCACCAGGAAAGTGAGGCGCTTAACGAACGAGGTACGCGCTGGATTGCAGGGGCACCGAGTGTATCACTTTACTATAGGGATGATTTTGCGGGCTCCGATATAGGTGCCCATGAATTTGAGGGCTCGGTGCAGGTACCGATATGGAACTGGGGGCAACGCGAAGCGGGTTTGAATTTGGCAGAATATTCTCAACAAAGTATTACGTATCAGCTGAAATCCATGAAATTAAAAGTGGCAGGCTTGGTACGTCAAGCACTGTGGCAAGTAAAACTGGCAAAATTACGCCATGCAATAGCTGAAAAATCCTATCATATAGCAGAACAGTTATCGGCGACGGTGCAGCGGCGCGTAGAGTTAGGCGATTTGCCCAGAACTGATTTTTTATTGGCGCAAAGTGAAGTGTTACAAAAAAAGACTGATTTGATCCGTGCAGAAGCTGAGCTAATGCATGCACGTAAGCAATTCTCTTTTTTAACTCAGGATAACAGGTTGCCTGCTCAGATTAATGAAAAACAAAGTACACTGACACAGATTAATAATGCCCATCCTGGTCTGGCGGGTATCACTGCCATTATTGCACAGAAAAAAGCACGGATAGCATGGTTTAAAGCCAGAGGGTCCGGGCAAACAAATATTGCGCTAGGCGGAAACACACAGAGAGATTCCAGAACCGATAGTTCGGTTGACAGTATCGTTTTTAGTCTATCGATCCCTTTTGGTGGGCAAGCTTATACGGCACCTCTGGTTGCAGCTGCGAATAGAGCCTTTGTACAGGCAGAAATGAAAAAGGCACATTTGCATAGGGCTTTATTGGCTGGGATACATGAAGCTGAACATGAACTGGAGGTTGAACGGGCAGCACAGGAAATTGCCATGCAGATGCAAGCGAATGCGCAAGAGCACTTGAAAATGGCTAATCTCAGCTTTTCTGAGGGGGAAATCAATTTGATGGATTTTTTAAAAATTCAGGCTCGTTCGCAAAGAGCCATCAGTAATGCCCAGGAAAGTGCCATCAGATTACAGCGAAATATTGCTTTTTATAATCAAGCGGTAGGCATAATGCCATGAAAGTTTTACTTATGCTTATTATTTTCCTCAATAGCGTTGGCTTGATGGCTGATGAGAAAATCAAGTTAAGCTCAATACAGCTTTATACCTTAGGGATTAAGTTAGGCAAATTAACCGCCATTAAGTCGGTTCCCCTTATTGATGCGCCTGCAAAAGTGATTATTCCGCCTGATAATGAATATATTGTCAGTACATCGCATGCGGGTTTAATTAATCAGATAAAAGTGACACTGGACGATAAAGTGAGTAAAGGGCAAGTATTGGCAACGATTAATAGTCCTGAACTACTTGCACTACAAAGGGATCACCTAAAGTCAGTCAATGGTTTGATACTGGCAAAAGCAGACTATCGTCGGGAAAAGAAGCTTTTTACCGAAGGGCTTATTGCTGAAAGGCGTTGGAGAAAAACAGAGGCCAGGTATAATGTTTTTTTATCGCAGGTATATGAAACACGACAGTTACTGGAAATTTCAGGCATTTCTACGGAAGCCATTAAATCACTGGAAAAAACACACCGATTAAGCAGTGAAGTGAAAATTCTTGCCCCTATATCCGGGGTTGTTTTGCAGCAAATGGTCACAGTAGGCGAGCGGATTGTTGCGATGGCACCTCTATTTCGGGTGGTGAATTTTAAAACACTCTGGTTTGAGATCAGTGTTCCTCAGCAGCGTATTCAGCATGTGCAAATAGGGGATAAAGTCACTCTTGCAAATACGCAAGTGAGTGCCAGTATTTTTTTATTGGGTAAGCAAGTTGTTGAAAATAATCAGAGCGTTTTAGTGAGGGCCGCAATTGAAACGGGACAGGATTTCGTGAGACCTGGGCAGGCAGTGAGTGTTAAAATCAGGCCGAGCAGTTCTACGCCACTGTTTCGTGTGCGAAATTCGGCACTGGCAGAGTATAAAGGGGTTAATTATGTATTCCTGCGCACCCAGTCAGGCTTTGCTGCAAAACCCATACAGATCATTAGTAAAGAAAGAAAGAAGGTCATTATTAGTGGTGATTTAAAAGAACAAAATGAAATCGCCATAAGAGGGGCGGTTGCATTAAAAGCAAATTTTTTAGATTTGATAGAGAAGAATTAAGGCGCGGGAATTGCTGTGCTTTTGTTCCCACGCTCCGAGGCTGTGAAAGTATTGCTCATTTGGAGTACAAAAACATGCTTTTGTACTCCTCGTGGTCATCAATACAATGGCTTGGAAGCTGTAACATTGGGTTTTTTGGCTATATATTTAACACGGGACAAGCCATAACGCGTAGGGTGGGCAATCTTTTCTGCCCACCATGGTCAGCTTTATTGGTGGGCAAAAAAAACTGCCCACCCTACTTGTTTTTGTCCC
>DAOVWV010000113.1 GCA_030636485.1 Methyloprofundus sp. | reverse complement strand
TATCATTTTTCTTATTGGGATAGTTTGATTGTGGCTTGTGCTTTAGCTAATCACTGTCAGATACTTTATACTGAGGATATGCAGCATGGCTTGCATGTCTCCTCAAAACTTCAAATCATAAACCCATTATTATGACTATTCCCTACACAGAAGCAGAAATCAACGCCCGCTTAACAGCAGAACTACCCCAGTGGTATTATGAAAAAGGCTGGATACGTCGAAAAATCAAAACCAGTGGCTGGAAATCTACGCTGATGGTAGTGAATACGGTAGGGCATTTAGCAGAAAAAGCGTGGCATCATCCTGATATGACGGTATCCTATGCCTTTGTGATTGTTAAATTAGTGACCCATTCGGCCAAAGGAATTACCGAAAAAGATTTTGCTTTAGCGAAAAAAATTGAAGAAGTGGTGCTATGGGATGCGGCAGAAACGTCTCAGGGCGTTTTTGAAGGGACACCCGATGATCCACGATTTAAATATATTAAACGAGATAAATGAGAGGAACAGCGAGTGACTGAAATAACTGAAGTACCCAGTCCTTTTTGCGGTATTGGTACCGATGACCTGAGCATTCAAGTGGATGGCTTAGATGTAAAAGTCATAGAAAATGGCTGTGCAGTCAATACACCTGCTTTTGAGCAGGCGGTCACTGATACCAGTGCACGAGTTGACGGTAAAGATGTCAGTCTGGAAGTAGCGGTCGCGCAAGCGGCTGAATTATTACGCGCCAGCAATCAACCTGTTATCGGGGGCTGTGCGACCGATGTGAATGGTATGCGTGGGGTGATGGCTTTGGCAGACCGTAGTGGTGCTGTGGTCGATAATATGAATTTTACCGGAGCGCGACGTAATTTCCTGGCATTGCAAGATACCGGCTGGATGAATACCACTTTGGCGGAAATTAAAAACCGTTGTGATTATTTTCTGGTTGTCGGGGTTGATTTAGAAGCTTTTTCACCGCGCTTTTTTGAGCGTTATTTGTGGAATGAAGAGTCCATGTTTCTTACCGATACCAGTCAGCGTGAAGTGGTTTATATTGGTAAAGCACCTTCGGGAGAGGCTTCTACTTCACCTGCCGGGGGTAAAGCAAAAATATTGCCCTGTGCGGATGCGGATCTCCCTGAAGTCATGGCAGTTTTACGCGCTTTAGTCAAAGGCAAAAAGATTGTTGCTGAAAATATCTGCGGTATTGCAGTGAGTGATTTACAAGCCGTTGCAGAGCAATTAAAAGCGGCAAAATACGGCGTAGTAACCTGGGCGGCAGGTACATTAAACTTTGATCATGCAGAATTGACGGTGCAGATGCTGTCTGAAATGGTGAAAGATATTAATACGATGGATACGCGTTGTTCCGGTTTTCCTTTGGGTGGAAAAGACGGTGATCAAACGGCCAATCAAGTATGCGGCTGGATTTCGGCGTACCCTGCAAGAGCGCGTTTTTCCAGTGGCTTTCCTGAGTATGACCCCTTTTTGTATGATTCTAATGTGATGCTGGCAAATGGTGAAGCGGATGCATTGGTCTGGGTGCAGGCATTTAATGCCGCTGCTGTGCCACCGCAGACAGAGTTACCGACGGTTGTTGTTGCACGTTCAGGGATGACTTTTGCAAAAGAGCCGGATGTTTTTATTCCTGTGGGGACACCAGGGATTGATCATGCAGGTCATGCTTATAGGCTGGATAATGTGGTGGCAATACGCCTTAAAAAATTACGTGATTCAGGCTTGCCGAGTACGGCAGATGTCTTGAATGCGATTGAACAAGCTTTGTAGGATAAGTAATCATGTTGATAAAGTTAACAGGTGGAACGGTTTATGATCCTGCAAGTGGGATTGATGGTCAGGCGAAAACGCTTTATGTTCAGGATGGACGCTTTGTAAAGCGACCCGCTGACGATGTAAAAATTGATAAAGAGTATGATTTAAAGGGCAAAGTAGTCATGGCGGGTGCGATTGATATGCATACGCATATTGGTGGCGGTAAAGGTAATATTGCGCGGATGCTGATTCCTGAAGATCATCGTAATGACCCGGTGCATCGTTCCGATATTACTCGTTCAGGCTGTGGTCATGCGATGCCGAGTAGCTTTACTACAGGGTATCGTTACGCTGAAATGGGTTATACGGCAGGTTTTGAGCCCGCGATATTGCCGATTAATGCGCGTCAGGCGCATATGGAAATGGCCGATATTCCTATCCTAGATAAAGGTGGGTATGTGATGCTGGGCAGTGATGATTATTTGCTGCGCATGTTGACGGCTAAAAAAGATCAAAAAGCGATTAATGATTATGTTGCCTGGACGATGAATGCAGCTAAGGCAATTGGCGTTAAAGTGGTTAATCCGGGTGGGATTAATGCGTTTAAATTTAATCAGCGTCAGTTGGATTTAGATGAAAAAAATAGCCATTATCAGGTTACACCACGTGAAATTTTACAAGTTTTAGCCACAGCGGTGAAAGAAATTGGTGTAAAACATCCATTGCATGTACATGGGTGTAATCTGGGTGTGCCAGGTAATGTTGAGACGACTTTAGATACCATGCAAGGTATCGGTGGTTTACCGATGCATTTAACCCATATTCAGTTTCATAGTTATGGTACAGAAGGGGATTTTAAATTTTCTTCGGGTGGTGCGGCGATTGCTGAATCCATCAATAAACATAAGAATATCACTGCTGATGTAGGTCAGATCTTATTTGGTCAGACGATTACCGCATCGGGTGATAATATGCGCCAGCATGCGAATCATGGCTTTGCTAACCCGAATAAATGGGTGTGCATGGATATTGAGTGTGATGCGGGTTGTGGGGTTGTGCCATTTAAATACCGTGACCAGAATTTCGTTAATGCCCTACAATGGGCGATTGGGCTGGAAATATTTTTATTGGTTGATGACCCGTGGCGGGTATTTTTAACTACAGATCATCCTAATGGTGCGCCGTTTACCACCTATCCGCATTTAATCCGTTTATTGATGGATAAGAGTTTCCGTAATGATATGCTGGCAACCATTCATCCTGAAGCGCAAAAAATGACCACTTTGGCATCGATTGACCGGGAATATAGCTTACAGGAAATTGCGATTCTGACCCGGGCAGGGGCGGCTAAATTAGTTGGCCTGGAAGATCGTGGTAGTTTGGCAGAAGGAGCTTGGGCGGACATTACCGTTTACACTGAAGATGCGGATCGCGAGAAAATGTTTGAAAAACCGGATTATGTTTTTAAAGACGGTGAACTTGTTGTGGTAGATGGTAAGGTCGTGCATACAAAATGGGGAACAACGCATATTGTTCGTCCTGATTGGGATATTTCTGTGGAGAAAGATTTACAAAAGTATTTTGATCGCTTTATGACCATGAAAGTGGGTAATTTTAAAATCAGTGATGATGAAATTACCGAAGATGGCCGGGGAAGTTTGACGACGCATGGTTTGAATGGTGTTACATAGTGACTGCATTATTACTGAAAGTGAGTTCTAAATTATGATTATTAATGGTGTAAGCATTGATGAAACCTTCGCTGAAGCGTTTCCAATGAAAGCAACCCGCGCAATTATCACTGCGCAAAATGAAAAGTGGGCGATGATTTCTGCACAGGCGATGACAGGTTTTGCTACCTCGGTAATTGCCTGTGGTTGTGAGGCGGGAATAGAGCGCGTATTAGACCCTTCTGAAACACCCGATGGACGGCCAGGCGTGTCGGTATTGATTTTTGCCATGGGCGGTAAAGGTCTGGCTAAGCAGTTGGAAACCAGAGCTGGGCAGTGTGTGCTAACGTCACCGACATCGGCTTTATTTGCCGGGATTGATGAAGGTTTGCAGATTCCTTTGGGGAAAAACCTGCGTTACTTTGGTGATGGTTTTCAAATTGCGAAAAAAATTGACGGTAAGCGTTATTGGCGCGTGCCCGTGATGGATGGTGAATTTTTAACCGAAGCGACAACAGGCCGTGTGGATGCGGTGGGTGGTGGTAATTTTCTGGTGTTAGCTGAGTCGCAACCACAAGCTTTGGCAGCGTGTGAAGCGGCGGTTGTTGAAATGAAGAAATTACCCAATGTGATTATGCCGTTTCCAGGTGGTGTGGTGCGTTCAGGGTCTAAAGTGGGCTCCAAATATCCTGCATTAGGCGCATCAACCAATGATGCTTTTTGCCCAACCTTAAAAGGTGTGACTAAAACGGATTTGTCGCCTGAAATTGAGTCAGTGATGGAAATCGTGATTGATGGACTGACTAAAGAAGATATTGATAAGGCGATGCGTGTGGGTATTCAGGCGGTTTGTGATTTAGGTGCCGAGAAGGGTATTAAACGCATTAGTGCGGGGAATTACGGTGGTAAATTAGGGCCATTCCATTTTCATTTACAGGAGATTATGGCATGAGCGCTTTAACTTTTACTGCTAGGCAGGAAACGGCACAACGTGTCGATATGTCGCCTTTGGTTTGCCAGTTATTAAAAGACATGAGCGTGACCGATATTGCGGCTATTGAGCTGCAAAACGGAAAGCGTAAAGTCCGTGTGGATGAGTTGTTTGAAATCTCAGGCTCTGATACGCAAGATATTCTAATTAAAAACAGTTATGCTAAACTGGATTTCATTGCTAAAGATCTGGATGGCGGTAGCATGATGGTACAAGGTGAGGTGGGTGCTTATTTCGGCATGGGCATGAAGTCGGGTGAATTGACTGCCGAAGGCAATGTCGGTTTATATGCCGCCTGTGAAATGAAAAATGGCTTATTGACGATTAACGGCAATGCGGGAGACTTTCTGGGGGCTGCATTACCCGGTAATAAACAAGGCATGAAAGGTGGGACTGTTATCGTTAAAGGCAATGTTGGACAACGTGCTGGCGACCATATGCGTAGAGGGATTATGCTCATTGAAGGGTGTGCCGGAGATTATTGTGGTTCACGCATGGTTGCGGGGACGATTGCTGTGATGGGTTCTACGGGACGGTTTTTAGGTTATGCCATGCAAAGGGGAACATTATTATTATGGCAACAACCGCAATTATCGGCAACCTTTAACGACTGTGGTTCACATACCTTGGCTTTTTTACCTATTTTATTTAAGTCATTTGCCAAATTTGACTCTAAATTTGCAGCAGAGTCGGCGGCATTCAATCGCGTGCAGCGTTATGGTGGCGATATGGCAGAGAAGGGACGCGCTGAGGTTTTGGTGAAGTTATAACGGGGGCTGACTCAGTAGAGTCTTCAACGTTTATTTTTAAATTATTAGGTTTTAACGCATTGACAACAGAAGTTAACAATTTAGTACAAACCCGTATTCCAACTGAGTATGGTGAGTTTGTATTGCATTACTTTACTAATACGCTAGATGATAAAGAGCATATTGCTTTTGTGTATGGAGATATTGCTCATAAAGAACGTGTGCCTGTACGTATGCATTCGGAGTGTTTTACCGGTGATGTATTAGGTTCGCGCCGTTGTGATTGTGGTGAGCAATTAGATAAAGCATTACAATTAATCAGTGAGCATGGTTTTGGGGTGTTGATGTATCTGCGTCAGGAAGGCCGGGGAATTGGCTTGCTTAAAAAGCTACAGGCCTATAATTTGCAAGATGAGGGAATGGATACGGTGGATGCGAATATTCACTTGGGTCACCTAGCTGATGAGCGGGAATACACCATAGCGGCTTTGATGTTAGAAAATTTGCAGATTGAGTCCATTCAACTGATTACTAATAACCCGAATAAGATAGAGCAATTGAAAATGCTAGGGGTAACGGTTGAAGGGCGAATTGCAATTGAAATTGAATCAAATTGTGATAATCGTGCTTATTTACAGACAAAAGCACATAAAATGGACCATTTATTGACTAAAACGAAAAAATAAAGGGCTCATGTGCTGTAGTGACCCTAGCTGTTTTAGGTTTAATTAACGCTAATTATTTCACCAAACACGAAGCAAGGGTATAATGAAGACTTTTACTGTCACGTAACAAGATGGTTTTTAATTACTTTATTAAGGTAGAACCCCACGCAGTCTATGACGCAGAAATTATT
>DAOVWV010000005.1 GCA_030636485.1 Methyloprofundus sp. | reverse complement strand
CTCTGTTTTATCTACCGCAGGTTTGAATAAACGATCAAAGTCTCTATATTCAAGCCCCAGGTTTGATGCAATTTCCTGTAATAAAAAACGCCCTATTCCCGCGCCGATTAACAGTGTTTTTTCGCCTGTTTTCAGCCGTGACAATTGTTTTTCACTGGCTAACTGTATCCTGCTCAATTGCTGCTGCCTAATGGTATAAGCCAGACTCTGCCAGTCGCTTAGGGGAAAGTCCTTTAAGTCACAACCGATCATACGCGCTAAACGTTGCGCACTGGCCAGCTCTGTTTTTGCGCCTCCATCTGCGCTATCACTTTGGTCATGCCGTTCATCCAGTTCATGAGTAAGGCGGTACACATCGGCCATCGTGGCAAAATATTCACTCATCAGCCCTACTTCAGAGCCTCTAAAATCTACCGTTTGCGCAACCGCCATAACCGCTGTCCTAACCATGCCTGTATACACCAGCTCACTGGAAGTCAGGCGCTGAAAATCCGTATACCCCAGTGCATCAACGTGCCGGTCTCTTAATAATAAAATATCGGTTGTGGTGCTGCCCATATCAATAAACAAACCCTGCCCTATGTGTTGCACCACATAATCGGCACTGGCCAGCCAGTTTGCCGAGGCAATCTCATCAATATGTTTAGACGCTACCGATTCAGCGGAAATAAAGCCTGACCGCCCGGCATAAACGAGTAGCGTTTGCTGCCCCAACACTCGCTGCATAACGGCTATTATCTCAGTCACGCCTTGTGCTTTATTGTCAAATAGATCGACCAGCTCACCCGTCATGGTGATGACATGCTGCATTGATGATGGGGGTAATTTTTCAAGAATACGTGCCAGTGCGCTCTCCAGTGCGTTCAAACCTTGCCATAAAGGACACGGTTCCTGGTAAACAGCCTGTACTTCTCCTTGCGGGTTTAACCAGGCCGCCTTTAAATGCGCGCCGCCTATATCCCAACCTACTCTATTACCCTGCATGATACCTCTCTGACTTAAGATCTATAAACACTGATTTATTTTTTGTTTTATTAATCACCGGCAACTGATGATTAAGCATCCCTAGAACCAATTCGGCTATATTGATGCCTAGCGCCTCTTTTATGCCCGCATAAGAACTGGTTAAGCGGGGGTTTATTTCTAATATCAAATTATCGCCCGCCTCTGTCTGGATAAAATCTATTCCCACATAGCCAAATAAAAAAGGTATCGCATCGGCAATTTTCTGGCAAAGCATTTGATAGAGCGATGCTTTTTCAGGCTGCACATTAACCGTACAACCCAACAGTTCAAATTGTTGCTGATCAATTTGCATATGCTGCGCATTACAACAGATAAAATAAGCCTGCCCCTGATAAAACAGGCAAGACAGACTTAACACTTCCCCCTGTATATAAGGCTGCACTATATACTGGCTCTGCGGATTCATGTTTTGCACAGTATCATGCCACTGCTGTGCTGAATCCACGAGATAAACCTCTTCACAACCGACTGAATCATTTAGCTTAAGAATGCTTTTAGTTGTTTCCATCTTGCTTGATGGGTCTAATAAATCACTCGGCACACAGGCAATCCCTGCCTGTTGCAGTGCCTTAAAGGTCGCAAATTTATCCTGACAAAGTTCGACGGCCTGCTGTGCAGAAGTCGCCAGCACTTTCCCTTGTCGCTTAAAAAAATGACACCAGAAAGCAAGTACCCCCTCGGTTTCTGGGGCTATAAGCCAGACTACATCATAAGTTTCCTGCCGCTCTAAGAGAAATTCCTGTAGATCCGTATACTTAAAAACGGTCAAAAATTGCACCTTTGCATTGTGTTTTACTGTCGCGTTATCAACACGCTCATCTCTTAACAGCAAAAGTTCAACGGCAGTTAATTCAGCCAAATCGTCCAGTAATGCATGCCCCATCAAACAGCCTTCCAGCAATAATGAAGCAGGCAGGGCTTGCTGAGCCAGCCCACCGCCTGAAATATATTCAAAAACTAAAATACGCATACGCTATTATTACTCTGTTAAAAGTAGGCATATTCTAACCTGAATAGACTTCACGCGGTGATGGTTGCGGGTTTTGTGGCCGTGTGAAGTATAATAACGCATGCAACGGGTAGAATAACGATTTAATCATTCTCGCTCTTTATTAACACACACCGAGGTTTTAAGCATTTGCAAATCATCCCTGTTATTGATATTAAAGCGGGCCGTGCGGTACTTGCCAAACAAGGCAATAGACAAAACTACCCGCCTCTATCGACACCTCTCTGCGCATCCAGCCAATTAGACGATGTGATCAATGCCTACTTAGGACTCTATTCATTCACGCAAATCTATATTGCTGATCTTGATGCATTGATGGGAACGGGTGACAATCAAAGCCTGATTGACTCGGCGGTCAATCAGTACCCACAGCTTGATTTTATGGTTGACTGTGGTGCATTTAAAACACACAGTAGCGCAGCAAACTATAAGTCAATTATCGGCACCGAATCCGTTAACCAAAAAACGCTACAGTCTATCAAGCAACAAACAAATAATTTTATCCTATCGCTGGATTTTTGCGCGCTCAATAAAACTATGGGAGACCCGGTTTTATATAATTCCCCTAGCCTATGGCCTCAACACATCATTATTATGAACCTCAGCTTAGTAGGAAAAAACAGTGGTCCAGACCTACTTAAACTCAAGCACTATTGTTGCACCTACCCTGATTATAATTTTATAGCTGCCGGTGGCATTCGCCATAAGCAAGATTTAGTTCAACTTAAAAAAATAGGTATACAGCAAGCATTAGTTGCCAGTGCACTGCATAAAGGCACACTTTCAACCACTGATATAAAACAATTATTTACCTAGCTAATGCGAAATAAATCACACATTTTTTAATGAAATAACCGTATAATAGCCGTTAATCTGGTTAAAATTCACAGCACAGACAACCACACCACCATTAACTTAATCAAATGGCTAAACTAAACGCTACGACTGAAGAATTCATTGAGATATATGGCAAAAAGTATACCTCTGCCACAATAAGCAAAGAACCTGACGAATATATACGCCTAGCAGCTGCCAGCGAAGGTTTTGCCTTAGCACGGTTAATTAAGGATCAATCTGCCTTAGTCAGGTCATCCATTGCCAGAATAAAATACGGACATGATCAACTCTCGTTTGATAAGAACTGGAAAGTCAGGGCAACAGTTGCAAAACACTGTAAACCTAAAATATTGAGCCACATGATTAACGATGAGAATCATTTCGTGCGCTATATTATAGCCAAACGTGGATTTCATCTGGAACACTTTATCAATGATTCCGACGAAGAAATTGCCGACCTTGCCCGTTATCAATTGAGCAAATAAGCTTACCCCAGAGTCAAGCGCTGTTCCACTCTAAGTAGGTCTGCCTGTGTATCAACCCCTGCTTCTGGTGCCTGTTTAACTTGCGCGACCCGTATTCTCTCACCTTCCCATAAGATCCTTAATTGCTCAAGCATCTCAATTTTTTCCAGAGAAGATGCTTCCCACTGTACATAACGCTGCAAAAAAGCGACTCTATAAGCATAAATCCCAATATGCCGTAGATAAGCCTCTTTTCTGCTTATATCAGGCTTTGCATCGCGAAAGCTCTCTCTATCCCAAGGAATAGCAGCACGGCTAAAATAAAGCGCATACCCCTGTTTATCTAAAACAACTTTAACCGCATTGGGGTTAAATACTTCCTCAACCGTTTCTATCTCTGCTGCCAGAGTTGCAATACCTGCCACTCCCTGGCCTGCCAAAGAGCTTGCCACCAAAGCAATATATTCAGCAGGGATAAGCGGTTCATCACCTTGTAAGTTAACAATAATCTCGTCATTATCCCACTGAAAAATTTCCGCTACTTCAGCGAGCCTTTCGGTACCACTTTCATGCTCAGAACGGGTCATTACTGCATCAAAGCCATCATTTTTCACAACGTCCAGTATTCTTATATCATCTGTTGCAACGACTATTTGCTCAGCTCCCGCCTCTTTAGCCCGATCACACACATGCAGCACCATAGGTCTACCCGCAAGATTTAATAACGGCTTGCCTGGCAGCCTGCTAGAACCATATCTAGCAGGAATAACGACTTTAAAGGGAGAACTCACTTTAACTGCGCAACATCTTCACTACTTAGACTTCTCGCTTCATCTTCAAGCATCACCGGAATACCATCGCGAACAGGAAACGCAAGGCGGTCAGCCTTACAAATAAGTTCTTGTGCACTCTTATCGTAAACCAAAGGGCTTTTGCAGATTGGGCAAGCTAGAATTTCTAATAATTTATTATCCATGACACTCTCAATATTAATTTTTGACTCTACATTTTACGCTATATTATTAGCTGATGTTACGTATTGTCCACGCTGGACACGAAAAAATACAAAAATATTTTCTTTCATTACTTTATATTTGTAGCCTGTAAGTTCTCCGTTATTAACGGAGGTAAATAATATGCCACCGCTCGTCATCCCCGTATGCTACCCAGCCAAGCGTGGGCACAAGCATTAGCGGAGATCTACCTATAAATTCATATTTTTCTTAAATACCCAGAAAAATGCACTTTTATTAGCACTCTTTCAAATAGAGTGCTAAAATCAAGTCATGTTTAATTTTTGGAGTCACTCATGTCTAATTCATTAGCCTTGCCTATTACATTAACGTCTGAGAATTTTGATTCTTATCTCAATGTTGTTGGTCAAACTAATAAATTAAATGCAGAACAAGAACGTGCCCTTGCTTTACTCTACAGAGATCACGAAGATCTTGATGCCGCAAAGCAGCTGGTTATGGCAAATTTACGTTTCGTTGCACATGTAGCACGTGGTTACAATGGTTATGGCCTGCCTATGAACGATATTGTTCAGGAAGGAAATATTGGCCTGATGAAAGCCGTTAAACGATTTGACCCTGATGTTGGTGTGCGCCTGGTCTCTTTTGCCGTGCATTGGATTCGTGCAGAAATCCACGAATATGTGATAAAAAACTGGCGTATAGTCAAAGTTGCAACCACTAAGTCACAGCGTAAAATATTTTTTAACTTAAGAAAATCCAAGAAAAAATTAGGCTGGTTATCAAAAGCCGACGCGGAAGCCATTGCAGAAAACCTGAATGTAGACCTAAAAACGGTTTACGAGATGGAAACCCGCCTTGATGGCAAAGACATGGCGTTTGACCTGCCTGAAACGGATTCTGGTGATGAATCATTTACAGCCCCTGTCTCGTATTTGCAACAACATAACGCAGACCCCGCTTTATTGTTAGAAAATGCAGACTGGAAAAGTAAAATAGAAACATTACTCAGCGATGCCATGCAGGATCTGGATGAACGCAGCCAGGATATCGTCACCAGTCGCTGGTTAACAGAGAAAAAAATGACCCTGCATCAGTTGGCAGACCGCTATAATGTTTCTGCTGAACGCATCAGGCAACTGGAAAAAAATGCGATGAAAAAATTAAAAGGCGCGGTGAGTATTGCCATTTGATTTATTGATGACTGTTAGAACATAAAAGCCTCTTATTTGCATGCCAGATAAGGGGCTTTTTTTATGTCTTTTATACCTTCGCCACATTTTATTCATGAAAACTACCGCGTCTCACACCCTATAAAACAATCGTTTATAGTTAAGTTTTATACGAGGAATAGTCAGCTTTCATTTTGGCTAAGATATTGCTATTGGTCACTAATTTTCCTTTTAAATATAAAATGGCAGGAAACCAACTCTTAATATGCATTTATAACCAATATGTTAAAGTAAATATCAGCCTCCCCCTCTCTACTCCCACACAATTTAGGAGATATAAACATGAATAATATTGAATACGCAGGCTTCTGGATTAGAACCGGTGCGGCAATCATCGATTCCATTTTAATGTTAATCATTGTTTTACCTTTAATGACTGCTATCTATGGTACGGAATACTGGGATACAGACTCTATTATTCTAGGGTTTTGGGATGTTTTACTTAACTATATACTACCCGCCTGTGCCGTTATTCTTTTCTGGATTTATAAATCAGCCACACCGGGAAAAATGGCTACAAAATTAACCATTGTGGATGCTAAAACGGGTGGCAAGCCTTCTACAGGGCAGTTAATAGGGCGTTACCTTGCCTATTATGTATCAATAATCCCCTTAGGTATGGGAATTATCTGGGTGGGAATAGATAAAAGAAAACAAGACTGGCATGATAAACTGGCGGGTACAGTTGTTATAAGAAACAATCAATCTGAACCTGTCACATTTGAAAACCAGCAATAAGCCACTTCTAAAAAGGAAAAGAATAATGTATAAATCAGTCATTTTTCTACTAACACTGTTGATGCTTGAGCCCTCGTTAGCCACGCCCTACCAACAACCCACGATGGCTGTCCTTCCTTTTCAGATTAGCCCAACTATTCGTACCACTAATATTGGTGATATTGCGATTAACCGTACCGTGGTTGAGCGCGAGTTTTCTAATGAACTGATGAATTTTCTAACCAAATCACGTAAATTCAATATGCTGAGTCGTACGCAAATTGAAAAAGTCATGCATGAAAACCTATTGACTGAATCCGACTGGGTGGATCCAAATCAAATAGAAAAAATGGGACGTTTACTGGTTGCTGATTATATAGTGACTGGGGTTATCAATCGCATCGAATCCAAGATCATTAGCCAGAATATTAAGATTACTGGCGAAGCCGCTCCGAGAATTGTGACGACCTTTAAATGTCAATTTCAAGTGATTGAAAGTGCAACAGGAAAAATAAAATTAGCCGATCAGGTTATTTATAAACTTAAGAGTAATGAGGTACGTAGAGAGGTTTCAGCGACCGAAAGAAGAGACTGGACACCTGCCGATTATAAAGACTTACTCTTTACCCGCAGCGCAACTGAAATCGGTAATGCAATCCTTGGCAGTGTTTACCCTATAAAAATCATTGATGTCAAAGCATTGAGCGTTATCTTAAATCGTGGCAAAGGTGCGGGTATTGAGGTTGGTAGTCAGTGCAAGGTGATCAAGCAGGGGCAAGCGATTATAGATTTAGATACCGGTGAATCTCTGGGGGGGTATGAAAGTAATATCGGTATACTTGAAGTCACATCCATTGAAGCAAAATTCAGCAAAGCTAAAATTCTTTCCAGTACAAGCAACCTGCACAAGGGTGATATTTGTCGATTATTGCCGAAAAATTATATGACACCAGCAGCGGCATACCCAAAAGCGACATTGGGGTGGTAACTACCATTAAGTTAAAACGAGAAACATAGGATGTGCTAAGACACGAAGCGCATCTTTCAGGAGCTTGATGCACTTCCTATGCAATACGGATAACATCCCTTTGAGGGATGGTATCCGTATTGTATTATTCTGCAACAGCAATAGCTAAAGCGACTGTACTCCTGCATAATATATTGAACCTCCATTGACCCCTTAAATTTTTAGCTGTGTCGTATAGTCTGTACCATATATGAATAAAACCTCCTTACAAAAAAGTATTTCCATTTTAGCTCTGTTGGCTAGCGCTCTTTTAAGCACTGGCTGTTCAACAATCATTGATGCCAGAAAACAGAAACAACCTTATATATCTTCTTATTATTCAGGTAATATTGACAAGGCTGCAAAAGATT
Source organism: Methyloprofundus sp. (assembly GCA_030636485.1). Lineage (GTDB taxonomy): Bacteria > Pseudomonadota > Gammaproteobacteria > Methylococcales > Methylomonadaceae > Methyloprofundus. The sequence continues at coordinate 7,113 of DAOVWV010000005.1, read as the reverse complement.
TAACCGCAAAAAGTGAAAGTCGCAATGATTCGGATGATGAACTGATGTGGCGACTGGATCAGGGTACGGCCAATTTTACAGTCGGTGATTACCAGCAAAGTATTAATGCCTTCAAACGTTGTGAAGTGATTATTGCAGACCACGATAATCGTGCCGTCATCAATGCCAGAGCGGGGGGTGCAGAAGTTGGTGCGGCATTAACCAATGCCAATGCCCTCCCCTATAAAGGCATGTATCTTGATAAAGTGATGCTCAATGCCTATAAGGCACTGGACTATTTTGCACTGAATGACCCATCCGCTGCACAGGTAGAATTGCGTAGAATGCGAAATGCGCAAAAGCATGTGGTGAAACAATTTGCTGAAGAGATCCAGAAAAACCAAAAAGAAATTGATGCTCAAAATCAAAAAAACCAGCGCCAGAGTACTAAAAATACCTCTATATCATTTGATGATATTTCTAAAAACCCAGTGATCAATGACCTTTATCAGTCATCTGCAAACAAGGCCAATAAACTGTATGGTAACCTGAGCAATCCATTTGTCAGCTATTTCTCTGCGATAGGTTATCTGATGGATAATAATTATGGTGAAGCGCTGGTTGATTTCCGTAATCTCTACAGAATGTTACCTGAGAATAAACTGGTACAACAAGATTATGTTAGCACCGCGAGAAAAATAGGTGACAGAATACCCAACGAACTCAGCCATATCAAGACCTATGATTACCCTTTAGATCAGAAAATGGCCTATGTGCTGCTTTTCAATGGCCGTGCACCGGCACTGAAACAGGAAAAATTTCAGATAATCCTGCCTTATGTGGGTTATACCGGGATTGCTTTTCCGCGTTATGAATATTTTAGCTCTGCTCTACAGGGCTTGAATATTGACTATCTATATCAGGGCAATAAGCGCTCAGTGCAAACCGAGCAGATAGCAAATTTTGATGCCATTATGTCCCAGGAGTACCATGAAAAACTCCCAGGCATGATCACCCGACTTGTAGTATCCACGTTGACCAAGGAAATTGCCAGCTTTGCAGCTGTCCAGGCAGCTAGGAACTCGGGGAATGATGGCGCAGTCATTGGTGCATTACTCTTAACGGGAACCTACAAGGCCTTATTTAATACTGCTGATACCCGCTGCTGGGAAACATTGCCTCAGGAAGTACAAATTGCGCATATCCCTATTCCCGATAATGGGCTTATTAATATAACTCCGCTGGACGCTAGCCAAACAACTGAAATAAAATTGAAAAATAATACAAATAACGCTATTGTCTTTGTAAGAGCATTATCTGCCAATAAACTGATTTATAAAACATTTGAAACCCAATAATTTTTTATCAGGGCAACGCCTAGTTTACATACTCTGCGTCACAGTCATTCAGTTAAGGATTGTGATATAGGGTGTGCTGCGCATCAGGTTTCGAAAGATGCGCTTCGTGCCTCAGCACATCCTATGCCTATTGCTGTAAGCTCTGCATCTCCAAATAACTTAACAGAAAGGAATTAGCCATGAAAAAACGCATCATTATTATCACCAGCTGCTTGTTGCTGCTTGCTTGCCAGGCAACCGTCAACACCGTTGAAAATACCGAAAAATTCATGCTGCGCGAGTCAGTTGATAACTCAAAAGTATCGACTGACAGCTTCCTCAGCCGCAGGCTGTTCATTGAGCGTATAGACAAGGTTGAGCTACCTGATGGACTGCTTAAAGTACAGGTCACTGCAGTCAATACCCGAACCAGTATATGGGACCAGATGAGTACCTGGTTTATGAAGGATAACCCTTATCAAATAGCCTACCGTTTCAGCTGGCTGGATGAGAATGGTATGGATATCAAAACAGGCACACAAACCTGGATCCCCATGACAGTGATTCCAGGTGATACCATTAGAATCATGGCAATTTCACCCAATGCCCGCTGTAAAGACTTCACTCTCAGCATAAAAGAAAACCAGGAAGCCAGGTCAAATTGGTAAAACGACACTTTATATTCTAACCACTCTATACTCTATAAAAACTCACTATGACTCATAAAATCATATCATTGCTCAGTATCAGTTTATCTCTTATCATTTTAACAGGCTGTGGCGGCACACAGACTAGGCGCATAGATGCAACAAGCAATGAAGGCTTGGTAACAACCGATGATATCAATTTTAAAGATTGGCAGATAGCCGCTGAAAAGGGCATAAACTCGTTACTGGAATCGGGGGTGTTAAACCGCGCTGATGGCCGTAAAATGATCCTGATGATCAGTACGGTAAAAAACTCCACTAACGAACATATTGATACCCGGATTTTAACCGATAAAATCAGGTATGCTTTACTACGCTCAGGAAAGGCGTTAACAACAACGGCTATAGGCGGTAATGGCCCGGATGACAGAGCCAGTAGACAGGTACGTGAGCTGGATCAAGATGATATGTTTAACCAGAGCACCGTTAAAAAATCCGGTACAGCCATTGCACCGGATATGAGTTTATCCGGTGAAATCGTACAGCAACAAGCGTCTTCTGGCAGAGTAAGAGAGTCCTACTTTTTCTTTCATATGGCACTTACCGACCTGGATACGGGGCTTGCCATATGGGAAGAGAATGTAGAGATTGCCAAACAGGCTAAAAAACCGGTTTTTGGCTGGTAGAAGCGACTCGTATCACTTCCAGATACCTGTAGTACAACCATTCAGTTAAGAATTTTGGTATAGGAAGCGCATCAGACTCCGAAAGATGCGCTTCGTGCCTCAGCACATCCTATGCCTCTCACCTTAACTTAACGACTGTGCCCCAGAACATAGGTCTCACCCATTCTTCCACATAAGAATAGCTAAACCGTAACAGCACTTTTACTTCTCGGCCTTAACCTGACTACGCCAATAGCTTGCAATCATCGAACCTGAAACATTATGCCAGATACAAGAGTGCTAATCGGTTATTCATCCAATATTACCAAGGCATAGCCGTGCCATCGTACTTTATAAAACTTCCGCTTTGCGACATTTCAAACTGCTCTATATGCTGGCGCATACCTGTCACACTCTCATCGACATCAATCAAGCCGTTTGGACCGCCCATATCCGTTTGCACCCAGCCGGGGTGAAAAATAAGCACACCTGTTCCCTGGCTGGCAAAATCAAAGGAAAGGCTTTTCATCACTGCATTGAGTGCAGCCTTACTAGAACGATACAGATAACTGCCCCCACTGCCATTGTCAGCCATACTGCCCATTAAACTACTAATGGCAATAAAAAGACCGGATTGGCTCGCCGCAAGATGAGGTGCAAACACTTCTGCCAGCTTCATGGCACTGAGTACATTGGTTTCCAAGGTATCCCGCCACGCATTATAATCAAGATGACCAAAGGCATGATGACCACCATACACACCGGCATTCGAGATAAGTACATCTATAGTGACTTGTTGTAGCTCTGCCGCCAAGGCATCGCATTGCTGATGATTCTGTATATCCAAGGGAACAATACGCAATGCAGGATAATGGTTTGCTAGTTGAGATAAAGCCTTAGCCTTCTCAGGTTGACGACAACATGCGAGCACTTGCCAACCGGCTTGTGCATATTGACGACAAAATTCCAGCCCCAGGCCACGATTAGCCCCGGTAATTAAAACTGTTTTCATTATTATAATTTCCTATAATTTGTAACTTCTCATTATCCACTGGTAAAAATTAGCTTATCTAGCGTAGCATAGATAACGAAATCTGACATTTTAGCGTACTCCACTGTAGGCATTACTGCAAAGTACATTCTGTAGGCGATCAACATAACGACTATCATCAGCGTCATTGTAGATATTCTGTCGGATTACGCTACGCTTATCCAACCTACGCGAGGTAGGATGGAAAAGCGGTAGCGCATTCCGTCATGATGACTGGGTACGCGCTCACTTCCCCAAGATAGGTATTAAAACTGCGACCCAAAACTAAACTGGAATGCCTGTAATTCATCCCCTTCTTTATCATTCAGAGGAATCGCATAACTGATCTGCAAGGCTCCAAACGGCGATAGCCATTTTGCTGCTATTCCGGTTGAATACCTGAAATCATCAAAAGAAAGGCTGGCATTGAGCCGAGAATAGCAAGTAACATCGCTGGGCTTACAATCAGGATTGCTTTCGTCATAACGTATAGAGCCTCCCGCAACAGTTCCTATATCAAAGAAAGCCATTAAACGCACTGACTCCACATCTGACATAAAAGGAACAGGAAAAATAAGCTCGGTATTACCCAAAACTTTAATATTCCCCCCATAAGGTCGTGGTTCATTACCATCAAAGCTACAGGTACCATTACAGTTATCACGTGGCCCTAAGGTATTATCCTTCCAACCCCGCACTGAATTCACCCCACCCGCAAAATAGTTTTCAAAGAAGGGTAAGCTTTCTGTATCACCATAACCATCACCATAGGCGGCTGAAACCATAAACTTTAAAACCAGATCTTTGGCGACACTAAAATAATGCTGATCCTTTGCACTCAGTTTATAGTAGGTTAAATCACTACCAGGTATTGTGACCAAAGCAGACAAACGCTGCTGGCTACCCGTGGTTGGAAAAATGGGTCTATCTAAAGTATCACGCACCCAGCCGATAGAAAAAGGAAAGGTTAAAAACTTGTCTCCATTTTCATATATCCAAAAGGGCAATTCAGGCGGTGCAAACTCACCCGCCTTCAATGTGGTGTGCTTAATATTCACGCCGAAATTAAAACGCTGGTTCTCGTTAATCGGAAAACCCAGATTAAAACCACCGCTGATCACATCGGTTAAATAATTGGAGATGTTCGCTTCCTGAGCATCCGTTGTTCTATATAAAAAATTATAACCAAGACTGACCCCATCACGCGTAAAATAAGGATTGGTAAAACTTAGGCTGTAAAGAGTCGAAACATCACTTTTATTAAAGTTAACACTGACTCGCTTACCCGAACCAAAAATATTATCCTGCGTCACACTGGCATTATAAATAACACCTTGTGTCTGTGAATAACCGATACCTGCCATCATATTACCGGATGACTTTTCAGACACCGAGAAATTTAAATCCAACTGATCACGCGTTCCGGGCACGATAGGCGTTTCTATTCCAATATTTTCAAAATATCCCAAACGGTTCAAGCGCTCCTTTGAGCGTTCGATTTTAACAGAGGATGCCCACGAACCTTCCATCTGGCGCATCTCTCTACGTAATACCTGATCCCGTGTTTTTGTATTTCCCTGAAAATTCACCCGTCTGACATAAGCACGGTTTGCAGGGTCAACAAAAAAAGTCATATCGACAATTTTAGTCTCATTATGGATATCAGGTACCATATTGACATTGGCAAATGCATAGCCCTCTTCACCTAGGCGATCAGAGATTGCTTTTGATGTTAAAGTTGCATTCTTACGTGAAAATATTTCACCAGGCCCTACTTGTAATAACGAGATAAGTTCTTCAGGATCAACAACCAGATTACCGCTTAGTTTGACTTTACCTAAGGTAAACAAGGCTCCTTCATCTATATTGACATTAATATAAATATCTTTTTTATCAGGCGTTATTTCAACTTGGGTAGACTTAATAACAAAGTTAATATAACCCCGGTCTAAATAATAAGAACGCAGGCGCTCTAAGTCAGCTGATAATTTTTGCTTGGAATATTGATCATCTTTGGTATAAAAAGACAACCAACCCGTCGTACTTAATTCAAACTGTTTAGTCAAGTCATCTTCGGGGAAAACCTTGTTACCAATAATATTGACATATTTTATCTTGGCAACAGCTCCTTCAGAGATATTAATGGTAATATTAACCCTATTCCTTTCTAGTGGCAGTACTTCGGTATCAATCTTTAAGCTGTATTTACCATGACTAAAGTATTGGCGCATTAATTCCTGCTCTACTTTATCCAGAATTTGCTGGTTAAAAACCTTTCCTTTTGAAAGACCTATTGCGGTTAAAGCCTTCAGTAAATCTTCACTACTTAAATCATCATTTCCTTCAAATTTAATTTCTGCTATCGAAGGGCGTTCCTGTACATCAATCAACAGTACATCACCATCACGACTCATAGAAATATCTTGAAAAAAACCTGTTTTGAATAAAGCACGTATTGCAGGCGCTATATTTTTATACAGTAATTCTTCCCCTATATTAACGGGTAGGTAATTAAACACAGTACCCACTGAAATACGCTGTAAGCCGTTGACACGAATATCCTTGACGACAAAGCCTGGCTCTTCGCTGTGCACGATAGGAGATATTGATAGTAGAACCAGCAACAGAGATAAAAAAACTTTTAATTTCATTTACACATTAATAGCAGAAGAAAAAATCAATAAGGAGGATGGAAACATAATATAATCAACCAAAATAACAGTAATGATAGGAATACCCGTTTACAAATGGATTAATTAATTTTTCCACTTCCCTAATTTATAGAATTCATGCATTTTTTACAGAAAATGCCAGTACTTCATCAATCGCGGTTTTTTGACTTATTATCATTAATAGTCGATCTAAACCTATCGCAATGCCGGAACAGTCAGGTAAGCCACTTTGTAAAGCGGCCAATAAGCGCTCATCCTTGCTAATTTTTGCCGCCCCATTCTGCTCCCGCAGCAAAATATCTTGTTCAAAACGTCTATTTTGCTCGTTAGCATCGCTTAATTCAAAATAACCATTACCTAACTCCACCCCTAGCAGGAACACTTCAACCCGTTCTACCAGCAGTGAATTATCCACTTTTGTGCGCGCTAATGACGGCAGACAGGCAGGATAATCATAGACCATGCATAAGCCGGTTTTCCCTAAGTGTTGCTGCACACTATGGCTAAATAAAAAATCCAGCCAGGCCGCATGATCTGATGTACATAAGGCAACTGCTTCTGGGTAGCCCTGTGCTTTAGCAAACGACTGATACAAGTCAAGATCAAACTGCAAGGCATTCAATCCCGTATAGTTAGCAAAAACGTCTTTATAGCGAATACGTTCTGCTTTATCAGGAAAACGTTCACTGCCCAGAAACTGACTTAACAAGTGCTCAACATCGTCCATTAACTGTGCTAAGTCAAACCCTACCCTATACCACTCCAACAGCGTAAACTCAGGAT
>DAOVWV010000143.1 GCA_030636485.1 Methyloprofundus sp. | reverse complement strand
AGTTATTGCACTTATTTTTTCTGATGAGCAACCCTTTACATCCAAGACTTATACACATTTTGACAACAGTATCACTGAGTCCTTTAATATTCCCCCCCTCATTATCGACTCGGTTGCTCTGGAAAATATCTTTGAACCCGGGCATAAAAGTTATAATTATTTTAAACTAAACCTCGAAGGTATTTCCGCGGAGTTTAACACCAATCCAGAAACGAATTTTCTAAATGGCTGGGTTACAACACAAGCGTTAAATATCACAACTGATAATAACAGCGAAAGCTTTAACATTACCGCCCACTCATCCAGTACCCACTTTGATATTGATGAGCTATATCATGGTGCCATGCTACAGGGTGCAATGACATTTGAGCTACCAGAATTACTATTAAGCGATGGAAAACAAAGCATTTCCCTGCAAGATATAACGATTAAATCACTAGGGAATAAACAGGCAGAGCTCTATAACCAGCAGGTCACCATTGATATAGCCAGCTTACTGCTAACGAGCAAAAACTCACCCGCCCTACTCCCGGAATCTAAATTACATCTAAGCTTTGGTTTAAAGGGACTTGACCAAACGGCAACCAGACACCTTATAGGTCTAAGCCAGTCAATAAATCAGGCACAGGTATCCCTGTTAAGCAGTCATAACTCAAGTCAGGCACAGCAACAACTTGAGACTGATATCAATAACTATTTGCAAGCTCTGGGGGACTTAGTTAAACCTGGCCTGGCGAGTAATAATACTATTGAGCTAAGTAATAATAAAGGAAAGGCCAATATCCATTTTGATTTAAGTTACGTTGCAACAAAAAAACTACTTGAACTAAAGACAGTAAAAGAATTAATCATCGCATTATCCGCTGAATTACGCATTAATATTGACAAAAGCCTGGTTGCCGATACGGCGGTAGAGCAATTTATTAATTCTCCAATGAGCAATAATGCCTTTAAAAATAATACCACTGCATACACAGCCATCGCGATTCTAAACAGTGGCCAGCTGGATCTGAATGGTAACCCCATACCACTGCTTGATATGTTAGGCCCATCGGCTAATGAGCCTCTGGCCTGGGATGAGTTTCTACAATAAGACTAAAATAGGAAACTGCTTATTTGGTTGCTTTCGGCGCTCTGAGCATAAGAGGCATCAATCTTATAGGCATAAAAAAAGCCCATCAACGATGGGCTTTTCTGCTACTGCTTAAAACAAATAAAACTTAGTTTTTAGCTTGATCAACGATTTGATTCGCTGCAATCCAAGGCATCATCGCACGTAGTTTTGCACCAACAATTTCAATAGGATGCTCTGCATTTAGACGACGCTTCGCAGTCATTTCAGGGTAGTTAGTCATGCCTTCCATGATGAATTTCTTCGCGTATTCACCTGTCTGGATATTTTTCAATGCCTGGCGCATTGCGGCACGGCTTTCTTCATTAATAACCTTAGGGCCAGTAACGTACTCACCATACTCGGCATTATTTGAAATAGAGTAGTTCATGTTTGCGATACCGCCTTCAAACATTAAGTCTACAATCAATTTTAATTCGTGCAGACACTCAAAGTAAGCCATTTCAGGCTCGTAACCGGCTTCGACCAATACTTCAAACCCCATTTTAACCAGGTCAACTGCACCACCACATAATACTGCTTGCTCACCAAATAGATCAGTTTCAGTTTCATCGCGGAAAGTTGTTTCGATAACTCCAGAACGACCGCCACCGATAGCAGAAGCATAAGATAGGCAGATTTCTTTAGCTGTACCCGAGGCATCCTGATGAATCGCGATTAAATCAGGAATACCGCCACCACGGGTAAATTCAGAACGTACAGTATGACCCGGTGCTTTAGGCGCAATCATGATAACGTCTAAATCAGCGCGTGGAACAACCTGATTGTAAAGAATGGCAAAACCATGTGCAAAGGCTAAAGCAGCACCTTGCTTGATGTTTGGCTCAATTTCTTCTTTGTAAAGCTGTGATTGAAACTCATCAGGCGTTAAAATCATGACTACATCTGCGCTCGCAACCGCATCTGCAACATTGCTTACTTTTAAGCCATGTGCTTCTGCCTTGGCAACAGAGCTAGAGCTGGCACGTAAACCAACAACAACATCAACACCTGAATCCTGTAGGTTGTTAGCATGTGCATGGCCTTGTGAGCCGTAGCCGATAATGGCAACCTTTTTACCTTTAATGATATTTAGGTCAGCGTCTTTGTCGTAATAAACTTGCATTGTATTTCCTGTGTTATATTTAATGGTATATCTTGTTGTGTTTATAGATGTAAACCGTTTTCACCGCGTGACATACTAGTAGGGCCTGAACGTACAGTTTCAATAATCGAACTTTCATCTAGTGCATTGACAAACGCATCCAGTTTATCAGATGCACCTGTCATTTCAATGACATAGCTATTATTGGTCACATCAATAATCTTGCCGCGAAAAATATCGGACAAGCGTTTAATTTCATCACGCGTTTCACTGCTAGTTTTAACCTTAACCAGCATCAACTCTCGCTCTACATGCGAGGTTTCGGCCAAATCGATCAGCTTAACAATATCAATCAATTTGTTAAGCTGTTTGGTGATTTGCTCAATAACCTCTTCGTTACCACGCGTAACCAGTGTCATTCTTGACAAGGTGGGGTCTTCTGTCGGCGCGACAGTCAGTGATTCAATATTATAGCCACGCGCAGAAAATAAACCTGCGACACGCGATAAAGCACCCGCTTCGTTTTCAATCAATATAGAAATAATATGTCTCATTATGCTAACTCCCTGTCAACAGGCGTACCAGGTGCAAGACGTAAAGTCATTTCCTGATGGCCTTTCCCCGCTTCAATCATCGGGTAGACGTTTTCTGTTCTGTCAGTGATAAAATCAATAAAAACGGTACGGTCTTTCAGCGCAAATGCTTTTTCCAGAGCCGGTCTCACATCTTCAGGCTTCTCGACACGAATACCGACATGCCCATAAGCCTCAGCCAAGGCAACAAAGTCAGGAATGGTATCCATATAAGATTGTGAATAACGACTTTCATAATTAAATTCCTGCCACTGGCGCACCATGCCCATATAGCGGTTATTTAAATTAATGATTTTAACTGGGGTCTTATATTGCAACGCGGTTGCCAGCTCCTGGATGCACATCTGTATACTGGCTTCACCGGTAATACAGGCAACTTCAGCCTCAGGGTGAGCAAGCTTGACCCCAATCGCAGCCGGCAATCCAAAACCCATTGTGCCTAGGCCACCTGAGTTAATCCAGCGACGTGGTTTATCAAAATGATAAAATTGTGCGGCAAACATCTGGTGCTGCCCCACATCAGAGGTAATATAGGCCTCGCCTTTGGTTATTTTATAAAGCTCTTCAACAACGGCTTGTGGCTTGATTTCGCTACTAGTACGATCAAATTCCAGACAATGTGCCTCACGCCACTGATTAATCTGATCCCACCAGGCGGCTAATAACTTTTTAGAGGGTTTCTTTTTATGTTCTTTAATCGCCTCTAGCATTTGATTTAAGACCAGCTTAACTTCACCCACGATAGGAATGTCAACCTTAACCGTTTTAGAAATAGAAGCCGGGTCTATATCAATATGTATGATTTTCGCATGTGGACAAAATTCAGCCAGCTTACCAGTGACACGGTCATCAAAACGTACACCAATAGCCAAGATAATATCACTTTCATGCATTGCCAGGTTGGCTTCATAGGTACCATGCATACCCAGCATACCGACAAACTGCTTGTCAGTCGCCGGATAAGCGCCTAAGCCCATGAGCGTATTGGTAATCGGAAAATTAAGCAAACGCGTCATTTCGATAAGCTCGGCACTGGCCTCACCTAGCACAACGCCACCGCCCGAATAAATCATTGGCCGGTGTGCATTGAGTAATAAATCAACCGCTTTTTTAATTTGCCCAGGATGCCCCTTTGTCGCAGGGCTATAGGAGCGGATCTTGACCTTTTTAGGGTATTTGTACGGCACCTTTATATTCGGGTCGGTAATATCTTTGGGAATATCAACCACCACCGGACCAGGTCGGCCAGTTGTCGCTACATAAAATGCTTTTTTCATGGTTTCGGCAATGTCCTTAACATCCTTAACCAGAAAATTATGTTTTACACAGGGGCGTGTGATCCCCACCATATCCACTTCCTGAAAGGCATCACTCCCAATGACGGCAGTAGGCACCTGGCCTGAAATAACGACCATAGGAATGGAATCCATATAAGCAGTGGCAATACCTGTCACCGCATTGGTTGCACCTGGACCTGAAGTGACCAAAACCACGCCTGGCTTGCCAGTTGCACGCGCATAAGCATCCGCTGCATGGGTCGCAGCTTGTTCATGTCTGACTAAAATATGTTTTACATCATCCTGATGAAAAATTGCATCATATAAATGTAATACTGCGCCACCTGGATAACCAAAAAGAAATTCTACCCCTTCTTCTTTAAGGCACTGAACGACTATCTGTCCGCCACTGAGTTCCACTCTTAATACCCTCTTAAAAATACATACACTATTTACCTTGAATGGGAGTCTAAAACTGCTTTAGACCATTGTTCAAGCGATAGTAAAAACTAAAGTTTAAGCATAAAAATATGGATTTTATGATTATTCTTTAATTAATGAAAAATCCGTCCAAAATAGCTTAAAATAAACCATTCGTCAAGAATTACATGTATTTTTATTGGTAGGCTTTAGAGTTTTTACTATTACGAAAAATCAGCGGTTGTTCATCAGCCGATAAAGCGCTTTTTCTGGCCGAATCTATCGCATCCTGAACCACTTGTCTATCAGGTGATTTGCTACATACCGGATCAGTTTTATACATATCCCCCGTCAAGAGGTAGGCCTGACAGCGACAACCGCCAAAATCCTTGTCTTTCTCATCACAGCTTTTGCAAGGCTCTTGCATCCATTCAGTGCCACGGAAAAAATTAAAGGCCTTAGAATCATGCCAGATTTCGGAAATGCTATAATCATTAACATTAGGACAATCTAAACCCGGCAATTCCCGCGCTGAATGGCATGGCAAAGCAACACCATCAGGTGCAATGGTTAAAAAAGTAGTCCCCCAGCCATTCATACAGGCTTTAGGACGGTCTTCATAAAAATCAGGCACGACATAATAGATTTTCATCTTGCCTGCGACTTTTTCCTTGAAGGCCTGTGCGATTTCTTCCGCTGTTTCAAACTGCTCTTGAGTCGGCAGCAACAAGTCACGATTGGCATGTGCCCAGCCGTAATACTGGGTATTGGCAAGCTCTAGGTAATCAGCGCCCAGCTCTTCGGCCATCGCAAGGATTTCCGGCATTTGATGAATATTTT
>DAOVWV010000238.1 GCA_030636485.1 Methyloprofundus sp. | reverse complement strand
TATCTTTGATGTATCTAGACGCGTTAAAAATGAACAGGCCATTCAACATAAAGCAGACCATGACTCGCTTACAGGTCTGCTCTTAAGGCAGGCTATAAGAGAGAGCTTTGAGAGCTATGTCATTGGAAATGGGGCGCCCAAAATCAGCATGTTTTTGTTAGACCTGGATGGCTTTAAGCAGGCGAATGATACCTACGGGCATGATGTTGGCGATAAAGTGCTGATTAAAGCGGCTAATCGTTTAAGTGCCTGTGTGCGTACCGATGATTTAGTGTGTCGACTGGGAGGGGACGAATTCCTGGTTATCGTACTTAATAATAATTCTAGCGATGCTGCACTGACTATTGCAAAAAAGATGATTGACAATATTCAGTTTCCAACGGCGATTAACAAGGGCTTATCCGTTCAAGTTGGGGTGAGCATCGGCATTGCAGTGATGCCTCAGCATGGACAAAGTTTTGATGATTTGGTCAAGGCGGCTGATGAGGCCATGTATGAGGTGAAGCGACAAGGTAAAAACGGCTATGCTATAAAAGCAACGAGGGGCTCGATAAAAGTTGAGCTATGCTGATGTTAAATGGGGCTTAGGTATTATCGGCAAAAACACTGATAAAGAGAAAAAATATCAGAGTAAAATGAGGTATTGCTCTCGTTTCTAATGTTTAAAATATGATGCAATCTACGTGCCATTTAGGATTTTTATAAGTGTTACAGGTGGGCGGCAGGCAGCTACCATCTGATTCCTTTCTAACTCCCGTACTTAGCGTAAAAATAGGGTTTGGATATTTTATTAAATGCGAGCTACACTTAAGGTGATTTCTGTCAAGTAATATACTAGCTTGCCTGTCTTTTTGCCCTTCTGAATATTAATAACAAATTAATACTAAACATGCCATTAAAAAAACTACATCATAAATTAATGCTTTATGTGCTCGCATCCGCTATTTTTTTAGCGGCAATTGCAGCGGCACTGTCTTTTATGGCTGAGTTTGATCGTTCTATAGAGCAGTCTGAGCTTATGCTAAATCAGGTTGTTGAGGCCGTAGAAAATACGGCTGCCACAGCGGCTTATTCAGCGGATACGGGTATGGCCAATGATGTTGTTAATGGCTTATTAAACAATGATAGTATCTACAAAGTAAGCCTTAAGAGCGGTAGCTTAGTGTTGGCTGAAAAAGCAAAAAAAGCGCAGGTACAAAATTCCAAACGACTTATTCGGCCTTTGTATTCGCCTTTTGTTAAACAAAAACATATTGGGCAGCTTATCATTAGTCTGGATGCAGAGCAAGGTATCGAAAAAGCGCGACATATTGCATATAGGGGGGCAGCGACCACGTTGTTGCTAATCTTTCTGGCTACCTTAATACTTTTGTTACTTGTTCGCTTTTATATATCTCAGCCTTTATCAGAGGTTTCCAATACTGTACACGCAATTAAGTCAGGTAGTGATGATCTTATCCCCATAATGGATCATCATAAAGATGATGAACTAGGGCGTTTAGTCGATGACATTAATGAATTATTGATTGACCAGGAAATAAAATTAACTCAGGAGCAAAGGCTTAGAAAATCCATACAACATATGGAGCAGCAGTTGCGGAATATTTTTGATTCTAGCAGTGCGGGGTTGTTTTTACTGGATGTTGATGGGCACTTAGTGAGTCACAACCCAACCTTGCTAAAAGTGTTGCACTGCGAAGACCAGCCTGCTCTAGCATTTTCTGAAGAGGATTTCGCAACATTATTTATTCATGAAGAAAGTAAATTTCAGCTAATGCTTAGTGAAGCTCTTCAGTCAGGGGAGTTGCAATCCCATGATTTTTCTCTCAAGCAAAGTCAGTCATCTTCTGCCTGGGTGCACTGCCTGCTTTCTAAAGTGACGAGTGGAACGGGTAAAGAGCGCATTGAAGGTGTTATCTTCGATGTATCCAAACGCGTCAAAAATGAACAGGCCATAAAACACAAAGCCGATCATGACTCGCTTACTGGCTTACTACTGAGGGAGGCAACAAGAGATAAATTTGAACACTATGTACATGGATCTAATGAACCTGTAGTGAGTGTGCTTTTATTGGATCTTGACGGTTTTAAGCAAGCTAATGATAGCTATGGACATGATGTGGGCGATAAAGTTCTGATTAAAACCGCTAGCCGTTTAACCGCTTGTGTTCGCTCAGCTGATCTGGTCTGTCGTCTAGGTGGGGATGAATTTTTAATTATTATACTGAATAGCAACTCAAGTGATATCGCACTCGCTATTGCAGAAAAAATTATTAAAAGCATTCAGTTTCCAATGCCTATTGATAATACCTTATCTATTCAAGTCGGTGTTAGCGTGGGTGTTGCGGTTGCTCCTGAGCATGGCAAGAGTTTTGAGGATTTAGTCAAGTCAGCGGATGAAGCGATGTATGAGGTTAAGCGACAAGGTAAAAATGGTCATGGAATAAAAGTAGGTGATACTCAGATAAACGTTAAGTCACTGTAAAATGTGAATTAAGCGCTAAGGGGAAGTAAAATTATGTATAAGCTGCCATTATTCATCCTATTTCTATTGTCAGCTGTCAATGTGTATGCAAAACCTTCGGCACCTCAGTTACAGGTAGACAGCGAAGGCTTGCAGGTCACATTGCAGTGGTCACAAGTTAATAATGCGCAGGGCTATCTGCTGTCTTATGCGCCATACCCTTTTCAGGGGGTCGATACGATAGCGAGTATTGATCTGGAGGAAAAAACTGACTTTTCGATTAAGTTATGGCAGAAAGCTGCCTTCTATGTTGCCGTGCAGGCTTATGATGACAAGCTTCAGTACAGTGAATACTCTAATATCGGTTTTATACTTATTCGGGACCAGGGCAAAAGTTACCGTCGTTTCTGGCGCACGGTGACAAAAGACATTAGCGATAAAACTTTTATCAGTGATAGTATCCTGTATACACAAATCCCTGATAGCAACAGCTGTTTCGCAGGGGAAGTGAGTCCTGAGGCACAGCTTAGACAGCTCAATACCATTAATGAAATTCGTAAATTACACCAGCTCCCCGCTTTAACTTACGATAATAGTGCCGATACTGAGGTGCAGCAAGCTGCATTAATTCAAAGAGCAAACAACTTCCTCTCCCACACTCCGCCTACTGGTTCCAATTGTTACAGCCAGCTAGGCTATGCGGGAAGTAAGAGCAGTAACTTGCATTTAGGGAGTGGTGGTAATAGCGATCCGGCTGATAATCTGATTGGTTTTATAGATGATTCATCTAATATATCGTCTATAGCGGGGGTCGGGCATAGGCGTGCACTGTTGAATCCTTTTATGCAATTTACCCGTTATGGGCAGGTCTTCGGGGCATCCGCTGTAAAAGTGTCTGATTTTTCTGTTGATGCAACAGCTGAGACGGATAAGATACCTGATTTTGTCGCCTTTCCTTATTTACGTTACCCCTATGCATTCTTCTCTGATAAAACGGATGGGAAAAAAACACCCTGGAACCTGACGATTATTGAAGACAAAAACTCATTCTGGGCTAATCAATATAATTATTTTGCAGACAGTAAGCTTAGCATAAGGCAAAAAGACTCAGGCGAGCTTATGTATATAGAGGGTTTGCATATTGACACAAAAGCTTCTGGGGTGCCTAATAATCTTAGCTGGACAGTGGCTGATTGGCAATATGATACCTGGTACAGCGTTACAATTGATAATATACAGTATCAATCAGGAGAGGTTGGCAGCATACACTATGATGTATTTATCGATTACAGGAATATCATTGATATTACAGAGCCCCTGGAATCAGGTGACCAACAAAAGAATACTAGCCTGCAAGGCACATTGCTGGATAAAAATGACCGTGACAGTTATGAGCTAGAGCTGGAAGGGGTGCTTACTTTTGCAGGTAGTAGTCAGTTTTCCAATATGGCTTTTTATATTGCAGTTTATGATGCGAACAAGCAACTCGTGGCTGCAAGGGATGAGTCTTTTAGTCTGGATTTAAGCGCAGGGCGCTACACGCTGGTCATCTCTAACTGTCATCAGAACACCTGTTATAGCGACTCAAAAAATTATACGGTCAGTGTT
>DAOVWV010000098.1 GCA_030636485.1 Methyloprofundus sp. | reverse complement strand
TATCGATGATTTATATCAGGCTGTTAAACAAGGTGCGCAGGAGCGCTTTTCACCTATTTTGATGATAGCATTAGGGACTGGGCTGGTTCTAATCCCCTTGTCTTTAAGTAGCGGAGAACCTGGTAGTGAAATTCAGGCTCTAATGGCCATTGTGATTCTGTTTGGTTTATTAACATCTACGGCACTGAATATGCTGGTAATCCCAGCCTTGTATTTGCGCTTTGGTGCAATGCGCAAAGTAATGGCAAATGATCAGCAAAAATGATTTATACCGTCTATGCATTCCAACGCGGAGCGCGTTGGAACGAGGCTTACATTTGGATGGTTATTTTTTTCAACCTTCTTTGTTTAGTATTTTACTTCTTTTTCAATATACGTTTTACCATCAACAACGAGCTTGGAGATACCACCTAAAGTAAGGTGTAAAGTACATTCAGCTTTTTGAAAACTGTATTTATCTTCAGTCTCAGAGGCATCCCAGGTTAAAGAGACATAAGTTTGTTTATCGGTATCAATCGATGTTGCATAATAAACCTGTGTTCCGGTGTATTTTTTAACCGCCAGTGGGCATTTTTTATTGGCCATGGTTTGCATATGAGCAAGACCTCTAATCATACCGGCTGCTTCTCTTTGTTCATTGGTCTGTTCTTTATTACCGCCCACCATTAAAAATCCCGTTGCAAACACAGCAACAACGGCAGCCATTAATTTTTGAGTATTATTCATATTTTATCCTCTTTTATTCTTAAGTATAGGGAATTACTTTTTCCGACAGCCGCGGATAAGTTCCCCTCTCATTCTATGGGAATTATGTATCATTAGCAATGATAGATAATTAACCTTTTGCCCTTTTAAACTTAGAACATCGTGAACTATACGCTCTTCACTAGAGCCCGCTTTTTCAATAAAACAGGCCTTAGTTAATAAATTCTTACGTTCTAATAGAGTAAGTATATCATCAAGTAAGGGTTTAACCTTTAATAATACCAAGGTATCAAAGTCACGTAACATACCTTCAATCATTTCAATGCCATAACCTGCCGGAATAATCGCGACAGTATCATCGGTATCGGCTAAAGGCATTTTTGCACGCGCTGCTGCGGCATTAAATGAACTCACGCCGGCAATGGTTTCTATCTGTGCGCTACTGTCCAGTGCGAGAACTGTTTTAGCTAGGTGCTGAAAGGTGGAGTAGGTTGAGGCATCGCCTTCGACTAAAAAAACCACATCGCGCCCTGCCTGTAATTTATCAATAACTGTTTGCGCGGCAAGTAGCCAATATTTTGCGAGTATTTCCCGGTCATGGGTCATTGGGAAAACCAGTGCTGTACTATTTTCAGGGGGTGTTAATCCTGCCGCTAGGACAATATTCAAAGCGTAACTGTTGCCCTGTTTTTTTCTTACAGGATAAGTCCAATCAGCATCAGAGTGCAATAGTTCCCATGTTTTACGGGTCATTAAGTCGGGATCGCCAGGGCCTAAAGAGGCACCGTATAACGTCGCTTGCTTCATGGTGACACCTTTTGTGCGCTGACGATCCAGACCGAATTTTCTGCTTGCATTCTATTCATATGTAAAATGGGTTGACTACGTGATGCCTGTAATTGGGTGATATCCCATAAGGCAGTACTTTGCTTTAAGGTTTCCAGTGCGCTATTTAAATTCTCTAAAGTGACAAAATTCATCACCAGCCAGCCACCCGTCTGTAGTTTATCCAGGCAAAGCTTGATTAGCTCGCTCAGTTCACCACCTGATCCGCCTATAAATACAGCATTAGGGGCAGGCCAGTGTTGCATACCTAAGGGTGCTTTATTTTCAATTAAGGTGTAATTATGTAGCGCAAAGTCACGGGCATTTTCACTGGCAATGGCAAAATCAGCACTGTTTTTTTCCACGGCATAAACATGACCGTTTGAACATAGTTTTGCAGCTTCAATACCCACAGAGCCAGAACCCGCACCAATATCCCAGACGATACTGGTCGTTGTGAGTTGCATTTTTGCCAAGGAAACGGCACGTACCTCGCGTTTGGTAATGAGACCTTTATCGGGCTTACGCTGTTTAAATGCCTGATCGGCATAGCCAAAAAGGAGTTCGGGTTTTTTAGCCTGTAGGCGGGATAGGATCACCACATCATTACCGCTGAAAGAGGTGTTAGCTAATTCAGCAATGCTTATATTCTGAAATATTTTTTCATCGCCACAAAGCAGGTCTTCAGCCACGACCATATTAAATAAATCAGCCATATTTTCCATCACTAGCATACGTGCAATGCGTGCCGGATCATTTTCGGGGCTGGTTAAAATCGCTAATTTATCATATTGATTGATGGTTTGTAGTAAGGCATACAAACCATGTTCTGCACCGCAACCCTTTTGCCATTCCCCCGCATCTTTATGATGCGCAGAGAAAATTTTAGCGTCTTGCCAGGCCATTCCAATCTTGGCAAAGGCGAGCTGAAGGGTCGATACATTGGGAATAATCTCTAGCTTTTCAGCGCCGAGTTTCTTGCTTAAAAAACTGCCAATACCATGACATAAGGGGTCACCTGTTGCTAATACGATCACTTTTTGTTGCTGTTCTAAAGCCGTATTAATCCATTCCGGCACTTGCGCTAAATTCCCGCTTAAGTCTTTACATTCTACGCTATTGATTGAACTGGAAAACAGCTGTAATACACGTGTGGCAGCGATAACCACATCGGCATTATTCAGTGCTGCCATTGCAGGAGAGCAGAGGCTTGCAACACCATTATCCAGAACTCCGATAATCTGACACTTATTTGTCATAATCAACTAATTTATTACCTTCAAAATCACACATTAAAATTCGATAGTCAAATATACCGGGGTAACGCGCTTCAAGCGTCGCGACCACATGGCTACATAAGACTTTATAAAAAACGTCCGCTAAACCTAATTCATGCATACACTCTCCGGCAAACCGAGCCGTTTCTCCGGCTGCTATTGCAGCACAAACCGCTGCATCTGCGCCTGCCTGTGCCGCAATATCCGCTAATAACTGGGTATTGACGGGGTTACGCCGTGCATGGGTAATGACTTCACCCTGAGCAATTTTAGTCAATTTTCCGACCATACCGCCGATAATAATCTGCTTAATACCGACTCGTTGTGCGCTATCTAGCGCAGGGCCTAAAAAATCCCCCATTTGCACAAAACAGGCGGGATCTAAATCCGTTAATGCGCGTATGGTAAACTTTTCCGTACGTCCCCCAGTCGTCAATACCACTGTTTGCTGACCTTGGTTCGCTGCAACTTCCACACCTTGTACCACGCTGGCACGGAATGCTGCGGTGGAATAGGGATGCACGATACCCGTTGTGCCTAAAATTGAAATACCATCAATAATACCTAAGCGATCATTCAGGGTTTTTTTCGCCATCGCCTGGCCGCCTGGCACCGAGACAGTCACCTCCAGCCCTTGCGTTTGCAATAACTCGCTGGCAACTTCACGAATATTGTCCTCAATATTTTTGCGTGGCACCGGGTTTATCGCTGGCCCGCCAACATCGAGCCCTAAGCCCCGCATGGTAATAGTGCCAACGCCATCTCCGGCTTTTAATTGCACTGTATTTATTGCATCAGTCAAAAGCCGTATATCAACCGTTAAATGAGCGCCATGAGTACAATCAGGGTCATCCCCCGCATCTTTTATAATAACGGCATGGGCATGAGATTCGTTGGCTAAACCGTCATGCACCTGAAATGTAACCCGCTGACCATTTGGCAATAAAGATTCAATCTGCTCAGGCACATTCCCTGTGAATAGCCCTAAAGCGGCTGCTCGTGCGGCTGCAGCCGTACATGCACCAGTCGTATAGCCTTTGCGTGTACCTTTGGGTTTTTTAGGTGTCATTAGCATGTCTTTATAGTGAAAACAAAAATGGCTCAATGCCCAGCATAGTTTAAGCCTGCTTGACAGGTATTGATACGGCTTTTATGGCTTTATTTTTTATAGCAGACTATAGCATAATTCACGCTTAGGATATTTAATCTCGGGTATACTTTGCTAAAATTATTAAGTAACGGAAAAAACATGCTAAAAAATCTTTTACCCCTGCTGATTGCTACTTCACTGCTTGGCTGCGCCACATCTCCGACAGGAAGAAGCCAGCTATTGATAATGTCTGACAATGAAATGAATCAAATGGGCGCGCAGTCATTCGCTGATTTAAAAAAGAAGTTACCTATTGAGAAGAGCCGAGCCATCAATTCTTATGTACGCTGTGTTTCAACATCCATTACTAATGAAGTCGGTGGTCATTGGGAAGTCGTGGTTTTTAAAGAGTCCTCTGCCAATGCTTTTGCATTACCCGGACGAAAAATTGGCGTACATACCGGGCTTTTAGCCGTTGCAAGCAATCAGCACCAGCTAGCCGCAGTATTAGGCCATGAAGTGGCACATGTTTTAGCGAATCACAGTAATGAGCGGGTTTCCCAGCAAACGGCTGTTAACCAGGGACTATCTATGACCCAGGCGGTACTGAATCCTCAGTCAGAAATGGGGCGTACAGGCATGGGGCTATTAGGATTGGGAACGCAATATGGCATTATTATGCCATTTAGTCGAGCGCATGAATCTGAAGCAGATATTTACGGACTTGATTTAATGGCTAAGGCTGGCTTTGATCCGCGTGAGAGTGTCGCACTCTGGGTCAATATGAGTAAGGCAGGTGGCCAGACATCGCCTGAGTTTATGTCCACTCATCCGGCACATGATACACGTATTGGTGATTTACAAAAACAGATGCCAAAGGCATTGAAGTTGCAGGCATCTGCCTTGGCAAAAGGAAAGAAACCGCAGTGCCAATAGATTGGTCATTAGGAGACTAAAAAACATTGATGGTTCCCAGCATAAAATAAGACTCTAAAATGATAAAGATTAGCCTTTGATTTGCTTAAGTGCCAATTTGTGTATCACTGATGAAATAAGTGTTTGATATGGCATTCCCTGTTCTAAGGCTTGTGCTTTAATTTTTTCGATGTCATCTTCAAATAACCTAATATTTAAAGACTTCTTTTTAGTCTTTTTCTCAATAGTATTTATGGCAACTTGTTTAAAAAATGCTTTTTTATCATCTAATATCTCTTTATCTAAAGGCTTATATGTACCGCTTTCGATATCATCTTCAAGTGATTTAAAAAGTTTTAATTCTTCTTCAGAATAAATTTCATTTGTATGCATAATCTAACCTTTTAAATAATATTTAGTATGCTTTCTACTTGGATAAATAGTTTTTAAAAACACTTCATTACCTTCTCTTACAAAAGGCACAATATAAACATACTCATTGATGTTTAACACCAAACACTCTTGCTTATCATGAGTGGGACTAGGTATCACATCAAGTAGTCTTTCATTTTTTAAGGCAAATACAATATCTTCAAAAGATATTTTTCTATCACTATTCTGTGCTGCTGGATTCCCCTCATCCAGAAGGCTGAGCGGAATCCAGTCATAAAGGTAGGCTTTACAAACCCGTTAATGATGAAATAAGAGATTGAGTCAACTGTGGGCTTGCACTTTTAGAAACATAGTCAGTAATAATAGGAATAAACTGGCCAACCATATCTGAAGATAAGCCGAGTTTCTGATAGGTTTCAGCCAGATTAACAGCAGCACCCAGGCTATTACTTTCGTCGCCCATAAGTGATGAGGCACCCGATGCCAATTGTGATAAACTAGAAGGTTTTGGTTGGACAGCATTAAGCAAACCACCTAATTCAGGGACTGATTGAGTTAATTGCTGAAAGTCATTGCCTGGCATTTTAGCTTGTGCAACTTGTAATAATGCACCCGTGCCCGCACTCGCCTGAAGTGGACTTACTCCGAGTTGTTGCACTAAAGAGTCTGTTAAACCCGTTGCACTTTGAGCGCTATTAACCGCTGTTTTCGTTGTACTTAGGGCTTGGTCGGCATTTTTCTGCTCTGTTGCGCAGCCAGTGAGACTCAAGGCAATTAGGCTTGATATTGTCAGATTTAAAATAGTCTTATTAGACATAAGGGTCTCCTTGTTAAGGTGTAATAATAGACCGTATGATATACGGGGAAAAAATCAGCGAATGAGTGGAATCAAATAGACTCAGCTAATAAATAACTATCTTTCATATCCATGGTTTGAACCCGGGTAATTTTATTTTCTAATACATTTTTTTTGTCTGTCATCAATGCAACACGCAAGTAATTGGGGGTATAGCCATATACTTTGTGCTGTGTTGCACTTATTTCCTCTTTTTGTCCTTCCCATAAAACCTCAAAGACACTATGCAAATTTTGTTTAAAGAAGTCCTGCTTCATCTGCTCAGCCAACTGGTGTAATTGCTGACTGCGCTGTTTTTTGACTGTGTTTTGTAGCTGATCAGGTAATGTCGCTGCTTTTGTTCCGTTACTAATGGAATAGCTGAAGATATGTATATGCCCATAACCAGTTTGTTTTATAAATGCGAAACTTTCCTTCTATGTATGTTTGGTTTC
>DAOVWV010000366.1 GCA_030636485.1 Methyloprofundus sp. | reverse complement strand
GTTGTTCTTATTTTTAACTTGACACTTTCGGGGATAAAATACATTGCCACCATATTGACAAAAAACGGCTGAAAGGCGATATGGACATAGCCAAACAGCGTGAGTATCTGATTCTGCGGAG
Source organism: Methyloprofundus sp. (assembly GCA_030636485.1). GTDB lineage: Bacteria > Pseudomonadota > Gammaproteobacteria > Methylococcales > Methylomonadaceae > Methyloprofundus. The sequence goes on along the minus strand of DAOVWV010000366.1, from coordinate 2,713 downwards.
AGCTACAATCATCTATATAGACATAGGTAGCCGCTTGCAATAACTCCATTAGTGCAAAATAAGTCAATGGAATCCATAATTCTTTTGATTCCCCTTTTATGGCAACATACGCCGCCGTTCCTAGCCCCACGGTTGCTAAAACCGCCGATGCTTCACCACTCCAACACATACCAAAAACCCCTAAGTAGATATTGCCCGAATCATTGTTTCAAGCGTTAATTGTTATTATTGTTATAAACAACCTTTCATTATACCTTGTTTTTTAAGTGTATCGTTTATTAATCTTTTGATTTTAGTGCCTTAATGGCGCGTAGCGCGTGCCTTATTGCTTTATTTTAAAAACATCAGTTGAACGCTATATTATGTCACTTCTCATTATTCACAGGTCAATGCAGATAAGGCTGAGCACAATCATTTATCGGGAATCTATGCTGCATAATGGATGCCTGCTAAAGCTTGTGCCCACGCTTGGCTGGGTGGCATGCAGGAATGACGGCTTTTACATCGTTCAGGTGCCAGTGGATAATGAGAAGTTGCGTTGCTCGCGCATATTTATATTACAAAGCGACGTTTTATACTAAAATAGACGTTTTTTATCGTCGTCACTCAGGATTGAATACACTCTATGTCAGAAGTAAGTTCTAGCGATAGTTTTATCGCCGTACAACATTTAAAAAACTATATCGGTGAGCAGATTATTGGTCAGGATGTATTAGTCGAGCGCATGTTAATTGCCTTACTTGCGGATGGGCATATTTTGGTCGAAGGAGCACCTGGCCTGGCGAAAACACGCGCCATCAATGCACTCAGCAAAGGGGTGCAGGCCGACTTTCATCGGGTGCAATTTACGCCAGACCTATTACCGGCCGATTTAACAGGCACAGAAATTTACCGACCAGAGCAGGGTAATTTTGAATTTCAGAAAGGCCCCTTATTTCATAATCTGGTATTGGCGGATGAGATTAACCGTTCTCCCGCGAAAGTTCAGGCCGCTTTATTAGAAGCCATGGCTGAAAGGCAAATTACCGTGGGTGGCACAACTTACCCTTTGCCCCCTTTATTTTTGGTGATGGCAACCCAGAACCCTATTGAACAGGAAGGGACTTACCCATTACCCGAAGCGCAATTAGACCGTTTCCTATTGCATGTAAAAATTGATTACCCGCAGGCTGAACATGAAAAACTTATTTTGCAATTGGCGCGTAATGAGGCGATGCAAACGAGTGCATCAATAAAGAAAAATCACCAGCCCATTAGCCAGGAAAGCCTTTTTAACGCTAGGCAGGAAGTGCTGAATATTTATATGGCAGACAACCTGCAAGATTATTTACTGCAAATTATTCTTGCCACACGAAACCCAGGCGCTTACGGAGAAGACCTAGCTAGCTGGGTGCAATATGGTGCGAGTCCACGCGCCAGTATTGCACTTGATCGCTGTGCACGAACCAAAGCCTGGCTCAATGGTAAGGATTTTGTCGCGCCTGAAGATATTCAGGATATTGCTTTTGATGTCTTGCGTCACCGGGTTATTTTATCTTATGAGGCAGAAGCGGAAGGGATCACCAGTGATGATTTTATCGAGCAGCTGATTGCACGCATTGCAGTACCATAATGAACAGTGAACGGGTTAGCGTAAACCTTAATATGCTGATTAAGCTTGCCAAACCTGCGGCAAGTTTAAAGCTATTTCAATCGCGTATCAAAGCACCGCAAAGTGGTGGCTATGTATCGCGGACGAAAGGGCGAGGCATGGAGTTTGATGAAGTCAGGCTATATCAGCCAGGCGATGATATTCGCAGTATTGACTGGCGTGTCACCGCGCGTACCGGCAAAACCCATACTAAATTATTTCGTGAAGAACGCGAGCGCCCCATTTTTATCTCGGTGGATTATCGTGCCTCTATGCAGTTTGCAACACGCGGGGTGTTTAAAGCAGTGCAGGCGGCTAAACTGGCCGCGATACTTGCCTGGCTTGCGCAGCGGCATGGTGATCGTATCGGTGGGCAAATATTTACCGATACCAGCTGTCGCGAATTAAAACCACAGAATGGCAAACAGGCCGTATTGCATTTTTTAAATGCGCTGATAAAAACAGAGACCCAACAGGCCGCTATTGATTTGGAGCAAGTGATGGGGCGTTTAAGTCATCATGTCAAGCCAGGTGGTTTAGTCTATATTATCAGTGATTTTCGTGGCATGAATCCCGCGATAGAAAATTACCTGGCAAAACTGGCGCGTCATTGTGATGTCATTATGATACTGGTATATGACCCGTTGGAAAGCCATTTACCCGCTAAAGGCCGTTACCGCTTTACCGATAATACAACAGATGTCGTTGTTGATACCGGAGATAAGCAACGCATGCTAAATTATCAGCAAAAATTTCAGCAGCACTGTGATGACTTGCAAACACTCGCAAATAAATTAAATATACGCTTATTGCGCTGTGCCAGTAACGAAGACCCGGTGCAGGTTTTAAGGTAGTTTTACATCGAGTACAACCCCCCCGATACCTAGTTCCCACGCTCCGCGTGGGAATTCATGCGGGAACGCTCTGCGTTCCGTGTTTCGTGACGCAGAGCGTCAGACTATGCATTCCCACGCGGAGCGTGGGAACGAGAAAATCCGCTTACCACTGCTCTTTACTGTTAGAGCGTTGTTGCTGCCGACTATATTGATATTTGAATTTCCGCTTTAATAAGCCGGAAGGATC
>DAOVWV010000226.1 GCA_030636485.1 Methyloprofundus sp. | reverse complement strand
TATCTCATAAAATCATGACAGTGCCCATTGCAATAATGGTTCTACTTGTGATTATTCGCTGGCAATACGGTATTTTACTCTTTCATACATTGGCAGAATTATTTTCAGTGCTCCTTGGAATGCTGATGTTTGCCATTGACTGGAATATGCATCAATTAGCCAAAAATAATTTTCTGATTTATTTGGGAATTGGTTATTTTTGGGTTGCTGTACTTGATACCTGGCATATGTATACCATGCAGGGCATGCCTTTTTTTAATGGCAGCGGTATAGGCATGTCTTTACATATCTGGATTTATCCACGTTTATTTGAAGCATGTTTGCTTTTATCAGCTCCGATTTTCTTAAGCAATATAAAAATACATGCGTATTTGCTACTGGTAACAGGTGGCGTTATGATTCTGCTTTTAAGCTGGGCCAATTTTTTTTTCATATCTTCACAAATGCTCACACTAGAAGGCTTCACAGTCATTAAGGCTGGGGGCGAATATAGTGTTATTGCTATCCTTTGTTTATCCATTGTCATTTATTTTCGATTCCGGGATAGCTTTGCAACGAGCATATTTTATTTTTTAATTATATCCATAAGCCTGACAATCCTGGCCGAAGTATTATTGACTGTCTACACTGGTTTTTCAGGTGTCCCCTTTGTTATTGCGCATTTATTTAAGTTTTTATCATTCTGGTTGATTTATTTGGCAATTGTAGAGGCATCATTAACCAGACCTTTGAATAGACTGACTCAGGTATATAATAGTTACGACGCAATCCCTCAGCCTATTATTGTTGTCTCTAATGATTGTAGGATTGCCCTGGTCAATAAAGCGGCAGAAGCCTTTGCTGAACAATCAGCAAGCGAGCTACTTGATAAACCGGTGCATCACTATTTTCATCCAAAAGACATCAGCATTGATGAGTGTGAAATGTGCCAGGCGATAATTAATGGGACGCAACTGAATGAGCATCAGCTTTATTTTGCGGATAAAAGGCAGAGTTTTTTAAGCTCGCTTGCACTGCTTAATAACAGCGGACACACAGCAGGGATGGTGCAGTCCTTTACCGATATAAGCAAGCAAGTTCTAGTTGAAGAAGGACTTAGAAAAAGTGAAGCATTATTTAGAAAATTATTTGAAAAAACGGATGCCATTCCTGTTCAGGGCTATGATAAAGACAGAAATGTCATTTATTGGAACCCTGCCAGTGAAATACTGTACGGTTATTCTAAAGAGCAGGCACTAGGCAAAAAAATTGAAGACCTGATCATACCCGATGAAATGCGACATTATGTTATTGATGCTATTAATAACTGGATGCAAGGGGGAGTAGCGATACCTTCATCAGAGTTAACGCTAAAAAAATCAGATGGATCTGCCGTTCAAGTCTACTCTAGTCATCTGAAATATTATAACCATGATAATGAAGTAGAAATGTATTGTATTGATGTTAACTTAGCAGACTATAAGGAAACACAAACTGCGTTGATGGAAAGTGAAATGATGCTTGCTGCCATCACTAATCAGTCGGTTGAAGGGATTTCAGTCGCAGATATTGATGGCCGCTATACGTTTGTTAATGATGCTTTTTGTAAAATGACCGGGTATTCAGAAGCAGAATTACACTCCATGAGTGTGTTTGATGTTAAAGCACCTGAGCAAGATAAATTATCCTTTGAAAGATCTAAAACCAGTGAAGAAGGATGTCCTATCCGTGTTTTATTGCAACGAAAAAATAAAACAACGTTTATGTCTGAAATAATCGGTAAAGGGATACAAATCGGTGGTGTTCAGCATGTATTAGGCGTAGTGCGTGATATTAGTGATTTAGTGCTACAGGAACAAAGCATCCGTACTTTATCTCAGGCAGTAGAGCAAACCCCTGTTTCTATTTTGATTGCAGATAAAGAAGGTAAAATTGAGTACGTTAATCGTGCATTTGAGCACAGTAGCGGATACACACAGGAAGAAATTAAAGGTAAAAACCCAAGGATATTGCAATCAGGCAATATGCCTATGGATAGTTATAAAGAACTGTGGGATACAGTCAGTTCTGGTAAAGCCTGGCAAGGAGAGATGCAAAGCCGCAAGAAAAATGGTGACGTTTTTTGGGAATATGGACATATTACCCCAGTCACTGATGAACAGGGCGTTATTCAACACTATTTATCCATTAAAGAAGATATTACCTTACGCAAACAGCAGCAGGAGCAAATTAGTCACCAGGCCCATTTTGATACACTGACTGATTTACCCAACCGGTTTCTGTCACTTGATCGGCTGGCACAGCTTTTACGCGAAGCGAAACGACATAATGAAAAGGTTGCCGTACTGTTTTTGGATTTAGATGATTTTAAAAAAATTAATGATACCTTAGGTCATGCGACAGGGGACAAACTCTTAATAGAAGTGGCAAGGCGCTTATTAAATGTGACCCGGTCTGAAGATACTGTCGGTCGTCTGGGAGGGGATGAATTTTTAATATTGCTAGGTGGACTTAAAGAAACTACAGAGGCAGCGCAGGTAGCTGACGTTATTCTTAGCCGCTTGGTTGAAGTGTATAAAATAGAAGGTAGGGAGCTCATAGTCAGTGCGAGTATTGGTGTCACTATTTCGCCTGATGATGGTGTTAACCCAGCTGAGTTATTAAGAGATGCTGATGCAGCAATGTACAATGCCAAAGTACTGGGGCGTAATACTTATTCGTTTTTTACCGAGGAGATGAATAAGAATCTACAGCATCGGTTAATTCTGGAAGAACAAATCTATGGCGCTTTAAAGCGCAATGAATTTACTGTTTTTTTTCAACCGAAAGTTGATTTTTCCACAGGCAAAATAATGGGAGCCGAAGCACTTCTGCGCTGGGATAACCCAATGCTAGGAAACGTACCTCCAAGTGAGTTTATCGCTATTGCAGAACAGAGTGGGTTAATTGCCGCGATAGGTCAGTTTGTACTGACAACTGTACTTCACAAAACGGCTTATTGGCAAAAAAACTATGTTAAAGATTTCTGTATAGCGATTAATTTATCACCAGTGCAGTTCAGGGATCCCAGTCTAGTAAAATTTATAGAAAATACACTGAATCAATCAGGTGTTTCCAATGAGACTTTAGAGCTAGAAATAACCGAAGGCGTACTTATGAATGGATATGGCTATATTAATAGCGTCTTATCCGATTTAAACAAGCTGGGGGTTAATATTGTGATGGATGATTTTGGAACGGGTTACTCCTCACTTAGTTATTTAAGAAACTACCCCTTTGATGTACTGAAGATTGATAAGAGTTTTATTAATGATATTACTGTTGACCCGGCAGACCGGGAACTCATTATTGCCATCATTGCCATGGCACATGGTTTAAACCTGAAAGTAGTCGCCGAAGGTATAGAAACACAAGAACAGTATGATGATTTAAAAGCATTAGGTTGTGATTACGGTCAAGGGTATTTGTTAGGGACTCCTATGACAGAAAACGAAATGACAGAATTGCTTTGTTCGCTTTGATAGAGGGACTTAATACAGCATATCCACAAGTCTATAAACTATGAAATTTGCCGATTCGACCAGCAATAGATTCCCGCTAAAAACATGCGGGAAAGACGGCGTGTTATCTTAGTCGCTTATCCCAAACTTAAGTTATGTAGATTTACTGCCGTAAAGTTTGTCCCTGGCTTTATTTGATATTTCAGGCTTGTACCAACCACCAAAGATGAATGGTTTATAACATCTGAATATATGAGATAATACGCAGTTAATACAAACTCCCCGCTGACCCTAGCAGTATAGATTTTCAAAAAATCACCCCTATTGTACAATCAAGACTGCACACCCGTTTTTAGAAGGAATCCAAATGGCACTTTTCGGTAAAAAAGATAAAGAGAAACAATTTAAATATCCTGGCATACGCATGGCAATGGATGGCAACACGGCGGTGGTGATGTGCGAGCGCGAAGCCAGTGATGCTGCTGGTGCTTTTCCGATTACCCCATCCACGGATATGGGTGAGGCCTGGGCGGAACAAAAAAGCAAAGGGCATATCAATATCTCTGACCGCCCGCTGATTTTTGTCGAACCGGAAGGCGAACATGCGGCAGCGGCGATTACTGCCGGTCTGTCGATGACAGGATTACGTGCAACCAACTTTAGCTCATCGCAG
>DAOVWV010000220.1 GCA_030636485.1 Methyloprofundus sp. | reverse complement strand
TTTTGCCATTGTGAATTCAGGTAGTGGCTTGCGTAGTCCTCTTTATTAAGCCCTTGTAGTGCCGCGTTGTTAAGCAGTTCTAATAGCTGTTCTATCATGCCTGGTGAATACCGGTGACCTTGCCAGAGTAGCTGATTCTGGTTGAGTTGATAGAGCGCCTGTAGTGTTATGTGTTCCTGTTCGGTATAGGGTTTTAGAAAATAAGGATGGTTTTTCGAGTTAAGAATTAAACTGAAGTTGACAAGCCTGTTATCGCTACTCGCAGCATGAGCCAGCGGGCATAGTAGTGTCCATATAAGCAGCAGGGTCGTACTAAACGTCAGCTTCATCTTTGTCTTCTTCCTTATCATGGCCTAAGTCAGAAATTTCTTTTAGTCTTGAGATGGCTTTAAAGTTTAAACTATCCTCAGGGTAATCGCCATTGCTATCTTTTTGACCGACAACTTCACCAGTGAGTAGTTCTAGTGCTTCATTCACCGTAGAGACTGCGTAGATAGCAAAATTGCCTTGTTCCACGGCAGTAATGATTTCCTGTTTTAACATTAAGTTACGGGTGTTGGCCTGGGGGATAATGCAGCCTTGATTCCCGGTTAAGCCACGACCTTTACAAAGTTTGAAAAAGCCTTCTATTTTCTCGTTGACACCTCCTATTGCCTGGACTTCACCATATTGATTGATTGAACCCGTTACGGCAAAACCTTGTTTGATCGGGGCTAAGGTCAGAGAAGAAATAAGGCAGCATAACTCGGCGAGAGAGGCACTATCACCATCAATATGCCCATAGGATTGTTCCAGAGCGATGCTGGCTGAGATGGCGAGCGGGAATTCCTGCGCATAGCAGTTGCCTAAATAGCCGGTTAAAATCATCACACCTTTGGAGTGAATGGATAGACCGAGTTCGGCTTCCCGTTCGATATCGACGATGCCGCGTGAGCCAGGGTAAACAGTGACCGTAATGCGAGAAGGTGCACCAAAACTGCTACCACCGACTTCGAGTACTGTGAGGCCATTGATTTGACCGACTACGCTGTCAGTCGTGTTGATCAGTATGGTGCCATCCAGCATTTCATCTAAAAGGCTTTGCGCTATTCTGCCATTCCGGTATTCACGAGCGATAATTGCTTGTTCTATATGGGTGCTGTTGATTTCTGCTGCTTTACATAAAAAGTTAGCTTCGCCTATGATTTCCAATGCATCATTAATATGTGCTGATAAGCGCTTTTGATGTTCAGCCAGGCGGCAGCTGTGTTCCATCAAACTGATAATGGCTGAATTATCCAGAGGTTTTGCACCTGAATCATGAGCCTGTTGCTTCATGAGTTGAGCAAAATCCTGCATATTTGTGGTATTACGAGGGATGTCGTAATCAAAGTCCGCAAGAATGCGGAACATTTCGTTAAATTCACTGTCAAGATCTTGTAATAAATAATAGATTTCGCGAGATCCAAGCAAAATGACCTTGATATTTAGCGGGATGACTTCAGGCTTCAGGGTGACGGTATTAATGCCTAGTTCGGCATAAGGGGATTCAATTTCAATACGGCCTGCTTTTAAGGCGCGTTTCAGTCCTTCCCAGACAAAGGGCGTATTTAATAGTTTATCTGCATCTAATATTAAATAGCCACCATTTGCCCGATGTAGTGAGCCAGCGCAGATAAGATGATAATTGGTCGTCAGAGCACCTTGCTCACTGCTATATTCGATGCGCCCAAAGAGGTTTTGGTAGGTTGGATTGGGTTCGTAGATAACGGGAGCCCCCGTCTTTTCCTTGTAATCGATCAGGATATTTGGCTGGTACTGATCCTTCAGCAGTTGCTTTTTCGTGCTGTCATTGATGCTTTCTAATGTATGAGACTGGACAAATAGGTCTTTGATCGTTTCACTGATATCTTTTTTAATTTCGCTGAGATAAGTGATAACATTGTCAATATTTTGATAGCGGTCTGTGAGTTCTTTAAATAAAGGGGAAATAGCCGAACGGATGGTAGTATTGTCCAGTTGACGGTTCTTTTCCACCAAAGCACGTCGCCATTGAGGTAGCTCGATTAATGCATCACCTAAATAATCCTCCATGATTTCGGTATTTTTATGAAAAGCGTCTCTTTCCTCTTGCGTAAGCTGGTTAAACTGCTCTTCATCTAAAACTTTGCCATCCCGAATGGGGGCGAAGGTAATGGATTCCGTATCACGGAACAGGGCAATGTCTTTCTCTTTGGCGCGTTGCTCGACCAGATCAATCGCACTGTTATAACGTTGATTGAAAGTACGCTCTATGGCCGTCTTTTTTTGCTGATAACTGGGGCTTTCAAAGGCTTCTGGAAACGTGGCAATTAAATTATCAATCAGGCGATTAATGTCTTTGCAAAATGCCTGAGCCTGTCCGGCGGGCAGTTCTATGGCAACCGGTTCTCTACTGTTTTCAAAGTTTTCAACATAGGCATAGGCAGGCGGTGTTTCCTGTTGATGGGAAATAGGCGTTAGGTGGTTGGTGACCATGGATAGTCGGCCTGTACCAGGCTCGCCCATGACATAAATATTGTAGCCCGGATTTTGCATCGCTACGCCAAAACTTAAGGCGGCCTGCGCTCTTTTCTGACCCAATATATTAGCGACTCGTGTACCTGTGGAATCAGTCAGAATAGAGTAGTCTGTCTGGTTGATTTGCAGTTTTAGTGATGTCGTAGGAAGTTTTAACGCGTCAGTCATGTCTTAAGTGAAAAGCAATATTAATAGACCAGCGATTTTAGCATTGATGCTATGTAAAAGGGGATAATTATATCTGTGAGCGGGGGAGGGAAGGGGATTTAGTTCCTAAGGGTTAATATTGCTGAAATTCATGGGCTATAGTGTAACGGCCAATACGCAATTCTGTATAGGGGGCGTTATTTTTAGAATATATAAAATTCAAGGCTCATCCCGCACTCTTATAAAAACAGCAAATCGTGGAATGCCGCTTTTAGTCACGCCTTGATGGCGGTAACTTATCGTACTACCTATGGCAGGAGGCGTGGCTCTGTCTTGATGGCTAAATCCACTACCGATATAAAAGATTTTAGCCGTGTTAGTTTTAACCTGAATTGCGCCCATTTTGCCCGTAAACTGTCCTTTTCCGGGGCGGTACCCAATAACAACGGCTTCGGCATCGGTAAAAATCTTTAATTTAAGTAGCTTATTGCTTCTGCCACTATGATAAATGGCCGATTTATGATGTAGCATGAGTCCTTCACCATCTTGCTCGGTGACTGTTTGCAGGTGTTGCATTAATGCTTTGTTGGAGTCTAATTGAAATTGTGGAATAAAGCGTAGGTAAAGCGTTTGAGTGTGTGTGGCCATCTGACGCATTACTGTAACTCTGTCCGAAAAGCTTCCTTGATGATTGGGTAAGTCAAATATCATAAATTTAACTTTCTCCCAGCCTGGGTGCGGTTCCTTTCTTTTAATAATGGAAACAGTTTGCTGGTATTCACCCCTGGCAACCCATAGTTCACCATCCAGTGGTGTTTTGGGGAAATCCTGTATAAACCAGTCTGGTGCATTAAGTCGGTTGCCACCTCGGGAAATAAGTTGCTGCCCATCCCAACGGGCGCGTACACCGTCCAGTTTTTCACTAATCCAGTATTCAGAAACCTCGGTAGAAGCTTGAAAGACTTTGGCTAGCATCAGTGCGGGCTTATCAATGCCTGATGCGGGTGACAGGGAGAGTAGCCAGGCTAGAATAAAATAAAAGAAGGGATAAGGGCTGGGCTTTTTCATGGGTTTGAATATGTAAAGAGAGGATACGCTGAAGGCATGCAATAGTTAAAGTCCTTTTCACGAGAAGGGGCGAATTTAGGGAAAAACTTAACAATACACTGTTTGATTGTACCATGGTCTAAATATAACTTACTGGCCTTGCAGCCAGTCCCGTATTCCGTAAGATCCATGCAGGTTACATTTTATTTGAGGGGGAAGTATTGATAATCTTTATTGCTTATTGCGTAGTAATCTGATATTTTTCCCGCTATCACTCATCACTATAGAGTGCTAATCATTATTTTTCTGAGGCGGATATGTGTTAAAAAAGACTGAACTAAATGATCGTTCGCAGCAATTACTCAAGACGCTTGTTGAACGCTATATACAGGATGGGCAGCCAGTTGGCTCGCGCGTTTTAGCAAAGGATTCTGATTTAAAGCTGAGTCCTGCGACCATTCGTAATGTGATGGCGG
>DAOVWV010000116.1 GCA_030636485.1 Methyloprofundus sp. | reverse complement strand
TGTAAACAAACCCATGATGATCCTGATTTAATCACTACTATGGAGAAAGAAAATGAGTGAAACACCTCGTTGGGCTTCCGAGTCTTTTTGGAAAAAAGTAGCTGTGTGGGTGACCGCCGGTTCTTTTTTAATTCTAGTTATACTAACCTTTGATACCTTAAAACAAACCTCTGCCGGTGGAAAGCGTGTCCCAGCCTATTCCGTTATCAATAAAAAAATTGATTATCAGTTTGATGAAGAACTGAATAAGTTTATGCCGGTTATCGGTGGCGAGGAACTACTCTTTGGCAAAGTATTTAGCGAAGAAGAAGCCGAGCAACTAGTGACTCTGGGTAAAAAAACAACGCAGGCTAAAAACTGCATGAATTGCCATACACTACTTGGAAATGGTGCTTATTATGCACCTGACTTAACCAAAGCGTGGTTGGATCAAGGCTGGCTAACAGTAGAGCTACGTGAGGAGCAGATGCTGAAGTTCCTGATGGATCCTGAAAAAAATGCGCGTACTTTTGGTACGGGACGAAAAATGCCTAATCTTGATATTACCCCGGAAGAAGCAAAAGGTGTCGTTGCTTTCTTAAAATGGATGTCTAGTATTGATACCAATGGCTTCCCTTATAATTTCACCACTATTTACGCGGAGGATGATTAATATGAGTGCAAATACTGAAACTGTTAAACCTTCACTTCAAGATAAAGTAAATGCCCTTCATAGCTGGGCAGGCGTTGATGATAGTACCTTAAATGGCGGTCAGAAATTAGCCGTTAAATACTTTATGGGCGCGGTCATTCTGTTTATCTTCCAGATTTTATTTGGCTTGCTGGCTGGCCTACAATTTATTGCCCCTGGATTTCTTTATGATATTTTAGACTTTAGTGTCAATCGCATGGTGCATATCAATGCGATGATCTTATGGATGCTCTATGGTTTTATTGGCTGTACTTACTGGCTATTAGAAGATGAAAGTGGCACTGACATCGCTGGCTTAAAATTTGGCGTATTAGGTTTTTGGGTACTATCAGCCGCCATTACAGTGGTAGTACTGGTTTATCTATTTATCCAGACAGGCGCGGGTAATGATACCACCTTATGGCTGATCAACGAAGGGCGCGAATATATTGAAGCACCGCGCTGGGCAGATATTGGCATTGTTGTCGTAATGCTGATTTTCTTCTACAACGTGGTCATGACCTTTAGTCAAGGTCAGTGGTCTGGGATTGCAGGGGTTTTAACCCTGGATCTTGTTGCTCTCGCCGGTTTATATCTTGCCGGTATGTTCTATATGACCAATATCACCCATGAGCAATTCTGGTGGTGGTGGGTTATACATCTTTGGGTTGAAGCAACCTGGGAAGTGCTGGTCGGCGTTATTATGGCCTGGTCACTGATGACGATTTTAGGTGTGAGCCGTAAAATCGTGACTACCTGGCTATATATCGAAGTCGCCTTAATGTTTGGTTCGGGTATTCTTGGTTTAGGGCACCATTATTTCTGGATTGGAACCCCTGAGTACTGGCTCACCATTGGTGGTTTTTTCTCGGCACTAGAGCCGATTCCTTTGGTAGCAATGGTGGTACATGCAGTTTATGATTCAGGTGAACGTGGCTTTAAAAACATGAACCACCCAGCTATGGCCTGGCTGATTGCACATGCTTTTGGTAACTTTTTTGGCGCGGGTGTCTGGGGTTTTATGCATACCTTGCCACAAATTAACTTATATACGCATGGTACGCAATGGTCGGCTTCGCATGGACATTTAGCCTTTTTTGGTGCCTATGCAACGATTAATATTGCGTTCTTTTATATTGCCATTCAACACTGGCGTGGCAATGTCTGGATGGGAGCAGACTTGCAAAATTCATGGCGCTGGAAATGGGCATTGGCTTTACTCAATGCCGGCGTACTCGGTATGACTATTGCATTATTAATTGCAGGTTATGAGCAGTCTTTTATAGAACGTGCCATCGGTGGTTCTACCTGGGGTGGTTATTTTGCAGCACAAACACACCCGTCCTTTGTGAGTGCCATGCATTGGCGTATGCTGTTTGGCTTGGTAACGGCAACAGGTCTAGGCTTACTGGTCTGGGATTTATTAACGATTGGTAAAGGTGAAACGCGCAAGGCAGAGGTGATTACTCATTCAGAGTAAAACCTGTTTATGGTTCTGGGGGTAGCTTATCAGGTGTGAGACGTAGTACTGGTAAGCGACCCCTAGCTAATTTTTATACTTCGCGCAGCCGTGATGCATTGATCGCTTGTTAATCAAATTTTATATAATGCACACTGCTCCAAGTCTGCATAAATTTCAGCTGGAATGCTATTTCTGCTATCGACAGCATGGAGATAAGCGGCCTGATTAAAACCGTAAGCGGGTGATGGCTGTTCATTGCAAGTAATACAATAAGGTAACTCCGTCGCCCCCCTGTTTGCGGTGGATGCTGTGAAAGTCTCAGGGTCGGCAAGAGCCTGGCGCGACAAAACCGCACTAGCCGAGTTGATTATGTTACTATTGTGCCCCTCAAAGTGTGCATACACAAGGTTTCTAGCTTTTTTATCCATTGTAGGCGCAGCACAACACGGCATAATTCGCGATGCCCCATCCAGTGTTAAATTATGATACAACCAGCGGCAACTTGAGGCTGTCGTGTGACTTGGTTCTTCTTTATCACCTAATTTCATCAATCGCTCACCCCAGGATGCCTTATAGGCAGTATCAATCTGAGAAGCCCATTGAGAAATGGCTTGCCTTTCATCCTCTGTATATGAATTGATATTAACCGGCTTAAAAACGACTCGCCCTTGTTTCGGCGATATGGCGACTTTGACAGATGGGTCATCCCAGCTGACACTAAAAGGTGTCGAAATTTGAATTTCATTGACACCGAGATACTCCGCCATCTCTATCGCTTTATCAACCTCATCAATATTATGCTCAAATGTCAGATACGACCAAACCAAATAAGGCTTGTCTTTCTTGAGTCGTTTCTTGGCTTCTACGATACTCTTAATATTATCAATAACTGTCTGGAACTGTCCTTGACGGCGATACTGTTGATAGGTTTCCTGAGAAGCCCCATCAATGGATAAAAGTAGGTAATCCAATCCTGATAAAACCAGCTCATCAGCATTAATTTTCAATGAAAAATTGCTCGATGTCATCGTAAATAAAAGATATTCCTTGGCGGTGCGAACCATATCCGAAAATCTTTTATGTAACAAGGGCTCTCCATAATTATAAAGTATGGCAGCGGAGGCAAATACACCATAACGGGCAAGAAATTCATTATATTGTTTGAAAGGCAGGCTACGATTTGGCCAGTCAAACTTTTCAGCAACTGATTTATTGCCAGTATGCACACATCCCGGGCACTGCAACTGACACCCATTTGAAGGGTCTATTAACAACTGGATGGGGTTTGATGAAAGCTTTGCATGTCTATGATGAAAATGATAATCACTGGCAAAAAAATTAGCGACTTTAACTGCCATCAGTTTACAGAAAGTCTCATCGCTGTATGTTTCATTCAGTGTTTCAAAAAGATTCTTTTGAAAGTCATCAAGCGAGTGAAAATAATCATTCTGGTTTTCATGTTTATTAAGCAAGTTGACACCTCCAAGTTATATAATTGGGAGCAGGTTAATTTTCATTTCTAAAATGAAAAATAAAACCTAACAATTCCTGGGTCTTTCTCCTAGCGATGAGTCACTCTCTTTTCAATCATTGCTCACCCCGCTAATCAAATAGGCTTCCTATTGATATTATATTGGAAAACCCACTGAATAGCCTATGGAAATTCATAAATATCAACATTATACTGAATCCTGGCAGGATTCAGGTTAGCACCAATGTATTACCTTCGCTTGAGATATACGTTATAATAGTCGGTTAAAAAATATTCTTGTCCTCACTCATTAAAGCTGTCAGACAGATCGATACCCGGAGAATTCATTTATGCGCTTTGTTATTTCCTACCCACAAACCAATTGGGATTATGCCAAGTTCCGCTTAAACCGCATTATCAAGGGGAAAGATAAATCGAATGATGTTTTCACTGGCTCTCCTGGCGGAAAAATCCAGTTACTGGAGCAGCTAGACCCTTTCGGAAAATTTCGTTTATTAGACGAAATATATCCAACCAAGCCTTTTGGCATGGAATATGTCCCTGGCGAAGGTCTCTACTTTATTACTGGTCTGCCGTGCTGCATTGATGGCGTTGCGGGGGATGAACATATTCTTAGGCTCAATGATCAAGGGGAAATAGACTTGGTCATAAAACACCCGCTGTTTTCACAGCTACGCTCTTTACGCCGCACCAAAGATGGCTTATTAATTACCTCCAGTGGTATTGATGCCATTCTGGAAGTGGATTTGCAAGGTGACATTATCTGGTCGTGGTTTGGTACCGAGCAGGGTTATTCGACCAAATATGGGGGCGGTGAGCGCACGATTGATCATGATTTTGATCATCGTACATTATGTTACCCGGGACGTTTGCAAACAACGCATTTGAATTCAGCTATCGTAGACCCCTATGATGACAGCAAAATTCTAACGATTCTTTTTTATCAAGGTAAAGTGGCGCGTATTGATAGAAAAACACTGGCATTAGATCATGTTATTGAGAACTTAAATGGTGCGCATCATATACGCCCGCACTCTAAGGGCTATATGCTGTCTAACTCACGTAAAGGTGAAGCGCATATTTATGATCGGGAATTTAAATTATTAGAGGTTATTGCAGGTACTAGCCCATTATTCCCAGTCAAATGGGTGCAGGATACAATAGAATTACCCACTGGTTCACACTTGATTGCGGATTGTAACTCATTTAATTTACGTGAGCGTAACCAAAATGGACAGGAGAGAAAGTTTAATACGAAAATGCCAAACCGTATTTTTCAGATCGAACCTGTTAGTGATGATTTTAGCTTTAATGAGCTCGCTCATACCCACTTTGCAAAGTCATAGCATGATGAACCGTCTCGCCTTCTCTATTTGTAGCATTTTACTATCCATGCCGGCAGCTCAGGCAGATGATTTGCCGCCCACATTAGCTGAATGGCAACGAGTGGCACAAAACCCATTAAGCCCTAATTTTAGCCTGCCATTTGAATACAACTTTCATGGCGGCGCACCCGATGGTGAGGTACATATAGGAAGCTTTGCACCTATCATGCCTATCAGGTTTGATGGCTGGAATATCATTAACCAGCTAACCCTGAATATAATGGGAACGCCTGGCGATATCACCGGTATTAAAGAAATACCTGAGCCTTATACCGGCGATGGTCATGGCGGAAGTGATGGTTATGCAGCTGGCCTGGCGGATACAAGCTTGACCAGTTATTTTTCGCCAGTCATTAGCAAAGATTTTTCCTTTGGTATCGGCCCCGCCTTTGTTTTCCCAACCGATGAGCCATCCCGTGAGTTGGGGAGTGGCATGTTCAGTATCGGCCCGGCGGTTATGTTTGTTTACCAGCCTAAAGACTGGACACTGGAATTTCAGGCGCAACAAATCTGGTCTGTTATTGGTAGCTCAGAAAGAAACAGTGTGAGTCAAATGATTCTTAAACCCACCCTTAGTTATAACCTACCTCAAGGCTGGTACCTGCGATCAAATATGGAAGTGATTGCTAACTGGAACTCTTCATCAGATCAACGCTGGACAGTTCCAATAGGCGCTGGTGCCGGGAAGCTATTTGCCATCAATGAACATGCACTTGACCTGCGTCTAGAGGCTTATTACAATGCAGTCACCCCGGATGCAGGCCCTACCTGGTCTCTCAACGCGTCAGTCCGGTTTATTTTTGGGGAGCTTTGATAAGGCAAGGTACAGATTCTCGTTCTGAGGCTGTGAAAGTACTCCTCATTGCCATTAGGTTAAAGAAAAAACAATTATTAAACATGACGTTAAATGTAGATTGGATGTTTTTTTTATTGCAAAGCATTAAG
>DAOVWV010000163.1 GCA_030636485.1 Methyloprofundus sp. | reverse complement strand
GTCAAAAATCTGGGACTAGACGATACAGAGAAAAAAATTTATATTCATCAGGCAAATGCGCAGATACATTGGGCAAAGCAGCGTGATGGTACTCAGAATTCTTTTGTTAACTGGCAGCAACTCAATATCCAGGCTATCCCCTTTCAAGCCGGGCAACTGGATTTTATTGCTTTCGATCAGCAATTTAAGCTATTAAAGCAGGCAGACCTCGCTGTATTAGACGGGATTTTATCAATTAATCAGTTTAGTTTTGTCGCGAGCAAGGGTAGTACCGATACTAGCGTGCATTTTACAGGATCAGTCAATACTTTGTCTCTGGAGCAATTATCGACTGCACTGAATTGGACACCGCTCAGCGGAACCATTAGCGGTGATATTCCTTCTGTGCGTTATCAGGATAAAATCCTATCATTGGGGGGTGAATTAAAAATACAGGTCTTTGATGGTGAGGTAAGGATAAATAATCTGGCGTTATCAGGATTGTTTAGTGATTTTCCACAGTTTTACTCCGATATAGCCATTGATCATCTAGATTTAGGTGCTATTACGCATCAGTTTGATACCGGGCATATTGAGGGGCGCTTATCGGGGACGGTGCAAAATCTGTATCTGGAAAACTGGCATCCCGTTTCTTTTTATGCCTGGATAGGTACGCCAGAAGGTGATAATTCAAGACATCGAATCAGCCAGAGAGCGGTCGAAAATATTGCAAGTATTGGTGGCGGTGGTGTGTCAGATGTACTCTCAAGAGGGTTTTTAGGACTATTCAGTACGTTTGGTTATCGCAGTTTAGGTTTTGGTTGTTATCTGCATCAAGGCGTGTGCCAGTTGATGGGCGGAGCTGCGGTCAAAAATGGCTTTTACCTGATAGAAGGAAGCGGTCTGCCAAGAATCAATGTCATTGGCTATAATACCAAGCTGGACTGGAATATATTTCTGGAAAGTTTAAGTAGAATTGGAACCTCTGATGAGGTCATTGTCGAATAAGCGGAGAACATTATGAATATAAAAAAGATACCTTTGATTAGCATTCTGTTTTTAACGGCCTGTGTCACGATTAATATTTATTTCCCTGCCGCAGCGGCAGAAAAAGCGGCGGATGAAATCATTCAGGATATACAGAGTACTGAGCCAGAAGAGCCGCAAAGTAGGCTGGCTCCGCAGTCTCATTTGTCTGAATGGCAATTAAGTTTTTATCAGCAGCTTGATCAAGTGATAGCGGTGTTTATTTCATCGGCGCATGCAGAGGCGAATTTATCGGTAGACAGTGCAGAAATTAGACAGATAAGAGCCAGTATGCGTACCCGCTTTGCACAGTTAAAGGGTTTTTATAAGTCGGGGGTGATTGGCATCAAGTCGGATGGTTTATTGACCAGTAAAGGGAATGTATCACTCAAAGACCGCAACAAAGTCAAGAAACTAATCAAGGCGGAAAATAAAGATCGAAATAATTTATACCATGCCATTGCAAGTGCTAATAAACATCCTGAATGGGCGGGTCAAATTAAATCAACTTTTGCAGTACGCTGGGTGAGTAATGCGCAGCCCGGCTGGTGGTATCAGACATCCAATGGTGTTTGGAAGCAGAAATAATGATGGGTTTTACATAGTTATGATTGCGAAGTATAGAATTGCTTATATCTCCAGTAGAGAATTTTTAGTTTATAGCGAGTCGGCAGATTAATTTGATTTACAACAAGCCCATTTCTTCATAGTATTGAGTAAAAATATAGCCTGGCCCTTGCCGATAATCATTGGAAGATTCTTTTTTCATTTATAATAGAGCAATATGTCATATAAGCGCCAAAAATAGCTGTGGCAGTGGCTGGGTCACACGGCGTTAGTAGTAAGCCATTTATATACAAATCATTACCTTATGAAAATACTGAATGTTTATTTTAAGAATATTAATTCGCTGGCGGGTGAAAGCCGAATTGATTTCGATAAAGCACCGATTGCTGATACGGGGGTGTTTGCGATTACCGGGCCTAATGGCTCTGGAAAGTCCAGTATTTTAGATGCGATTACTTTAGCGTTGTATGGTGAAACATTTCGGTTTAATAAACCTGCTGAGAACGTGATGACCAGAACCACGACGGGGTGTTTTGCACAAGTCGAGTTTTTAGTGGACGGGAAAAAGTATCGCTCTCGCTGGCAAGTGGCGCGTCAAGGTGATTCACCGGCTGGTGAAGTCATGGCTGCACAAATGCAACTGACGCATATCAATGGTGAAGAGCAGGTATTAGAGCAAGGGGCGCATAAAGTTAGCCAGTTAAATACTGAATTAACGGGGCTGGACTTTCGTCGTTTCACGCGTTCCATCATGTTGGCGCAGGGGGATTTTGCCGCTTTTTTAAATGCTTTGGATACTGAACGTCTGGATATTTTAGAGCGTATTATCAGTAGTGATATTTATGCGGATTTTAAGGATCAACTCTCTACACAGAAGCAACAGGCAGAGAAAGAGTTAGTGCAGCTCGAAGCAAGCATGGCTAATATCGCTATACTGACGGATGAGCAGCGTGAAGCCGCGGAGTTAGATCTAGCCGATCAGCAGTTATCCTTTAGCGAATTTAAGCAAGAAAAAACAGCGTTGTTGCAGTTGCAAGCCAGTTTGCAGGATTTACAAAGGCTTGAACAGCAAATTACTCGACTAGAGCAGGATAAAGCTAAAGATCAGCAGCAATTAGCTGAAGTTGATGCTGATTTGCAAGCCATTAGCGAGTCTGATGAGGTTTTGGTGTTTAAGGAGGGGCTACAGAATGCAGCACAGATACTGACTGTAACTGAGCAACTAAATCAGCAACAAGGGAGCTGTCAGCGAGATTTACAGGGCATTCTGGATACATTATTGGCCGCAAAGGCGGATGAAAGTATTTTGGCCGCTTTGCCTAAACTTGATAGTGGCGCACAGCAAAAAAAGCTGGCTGATTTTAAGGCTCAGGAAGCTCAGGTTAAAGCAGATCTACAGGCTGAAGCAGCGTTGATCAATGCGCTGGAAGTTCAGTTGCCAGATAAACAGCAAACTTTGACTATCGTTGATAACTGGTTAGTCGAGCGTAAGCAGGATCATTCTTTGGTTGAGAATATGCCGGAGTTGGGTAAGTTAAAAAACCTGCGTAATCTGAGTGCAGATATACAGAAACAACTCAAGACGTATAATAAAGCGCATAAAAGTACTTCCTCGGCTTCTAGTAAAAATCAAAAACAATTGCTTTTATTAGAGAAAGAAATTGTAGCAGGTAAAAAGTCTTTAACGGCTTTGCAAGAGGAGATGGAGTTTATTGCAGAGGGACATAGTCTGGAAGAAGTGGTGGCTTTGCAGGCTGAACAAAGAGGGCGTGTTGCAGATTTTGTTGAGTTATTGAACCTGGCTAAAGTGCATAAGAAGTTGGGGAAAAAAGGCTTTTCAAAACGCTATGAACACTTAGATAAAACGCAACTAACCCGGCAGCTTGATGCTAAAGGTAGTCAGATTGAAGCGGCACAAAATATTCAGAATATTCTGGAAAAGTCTGTTTATCACGAGCAGTTAACGATTAAATTAACTGAGGATAGAGCAAAGCTGGAATATGATTCCAGCTGTCCTTTATGTGGTTCTTTAGATCATCCCTATGCAAAAAATCCACCTGAACTACATGATTCTCAACAAGCTTTATCTGATCAGATAGTCATTGTCAGAAAACTGCAGGCTGAGTATAAAAAAGTCAATCAACAGCTGGTGGCATATACTAGAATCGAAGATAAGAATACTGCCCATACGGAGGGAGTTAACCGCGTTCAGGCCGAGTGGTTAACATTGGGAACACGGCTTAATGCGGTGCGGCATGATTTTGATATCACTCGCTATGGTGTGATGCGGACATTGATAAAAGAGGCGAAGAAAGAGCTGAATGAAATTAATGTTTTAATTCAGCGTTACCGGGCCAAAAAGAAAGAGATTGCTAAATTAGACGTTTGGATTATTAAAAAACAGGGTAATCTGGATAAAGTAAAAGCCAAGCAGACCGCACTGGATGAGAGTGGGCGTGGGCGGCCTAAGGAAATCATTGATCAGGAAGCTGAGTTAGCAACGAATATGCAGGCAGAAAGTGCGCTGACAAAAATAATCAGCGCACAATTAGTTGAATTGGGTGAAAAATTACCGAGCCCCGGCCGGGAGGATAAACTGTATGACGTGTTGAGTCGGCGTAGGCAGGATTTTCAGTCTTATACCTTGCGTCAGACATCTTTGCAGGCGGAAATAAAGCAGATTACTGGTAAAGTGGCTGAGAGCGGTGAGCTATTCCAAACCCATGGGCAGCAGCAGAAAGTCCTAGAGAGGCAAATTCGTGATCATGAGCTGTCGGGTTTGTATTATTCCAAACTAGAAAAGCAGCAACAGTTCACTGAGTTGGAGCAAAAAAATACTCAATTGATGGCTGAGTTAACGCAAATTGACTCAGTGTTACAGGGACAGCTGCAACAATCAAGCTACGAGTCTCTCGAGGAGGTTCAGGCAGTGCTGGATCTATGTGCACGTAAAGGCCAGATAGCTGCGTTACAAAGCAAATTACAAAAAAATCTGACCGATTATCCCATCGAAATTGACGCAGTGAGTAAGCAGTTGGATGCCGAGCGCGTACATATCTCTGGAAATGAAACTTTGGAAGGTGTTGTTATAAAGCTTAGAGATAAATCCGTGCAAATGGACATTGCCAATCAAGAAGTCATTAGCTTAAAGAAAACGCTGGCAGAGCAGCAGCAATTACTGCTGGATAATCAACGCTTGTTTAAGCAAGTTGAGGAACAACAAACGCTTGTTCAGCAGGTAGAAACAGAGTATCAGTTAATCCAGAAGGAGCCTGAAAATATTTTCCGGCGGCGTGTGCAAATGGACGTTGCAGAGAAGTTATTGCTATCGGCTAATAGTTTTCTAGATAAGATAAATGGGCGCTATCATGTTGCTAGTGTGCAGAGTGATATGGGATTGGCGATAGACATTATTGATAGCAAACAGAATGATGCCAGACGCGCAGTTAAATCATTATCGGGAGG
>DAOVWV010000331.1 GCA_030636485.1 Methyloprofundus sp. | reverse complement strand
CGTAGCCTTGATCAAATTTCCCTTTGTATTTTGCTATGTATTCTTTGGGCGCATGATGTGGTGCATGGTTTGCACCTGGGTTAAACCATAAGTACCAAGGCTTAGAAGGATTTGTCGCCTGTTGGTCGCGCAACATTTCAAGTGCATGGTCTGCTAAATCTTTAGAAAGATGGTAGCCTTCTTCTGGCGTTGCAGGTGCTTCAATAAAATGATTATCTTCGATTAAATCGGGATACCATTGGTTGGTTTCACCACCAATAAATCCATAAAAACGATCCCAGCCCATTTGCAATGGCCATTGCTTTTTGCTAGCTCCAGAAGCAACATCTTGCTCAGGAACATTATGATTTTTTCCTATCCAGAAAGTACTATAGCCATTGTCTTGCAATATTTTAGCCAGTGGCGTGACTCTTGCTGACATTCTGCCATTAGCACCAGGAAAGCCATCAGCTGTTTCCGTAATGGCCGCCATACCATTTAGGTGATGATTCCTTCCTGTTTGTAAGGTTGAGCGTGTCGGTGAGCATAATGCAGTGGTATGCCATTGTGTATAGGTTAAACCATTTTCTGCAAGCTTCTCCAGTGTTGGCATTTTAATAGCCCCGCCATAAGGAGACCAAGACCCAAGACCTGTATCATCGTATAAAACAAAGAGTATATTTGGCGAGCCTTTAGGAGCAGATTTTGGTGTGTAAGCAGACCAATCTGATTGAGAATCTCTAATATCTAATGCAATTTTACCCTTAAATTCAGCTGTATTGTTATTGGTTTGTTGAGCCTCTTTAACGAGTTGACTGCATCCTGTTATTGTTGTCGTTAAAAGCACCAAGGGGAGTGCTTTAAAAAGTATATTGCTGGTAATGATTTTTTTCTTCATTTGCTATCCATAGTTAAATAATTGCACAAAAAATTCTTATTAAGAAATTCATATAATCGCTTAGTATTCTAACGTACTTTCTCTGTCTTATGAGGAAAGTTTGCTAGTGGGTTGAATCAGCAGTTTTACTGTATAATTTAAACAGTTTTGAGCCAGCTAAACTTGAAAAGCCTATGGAAAAAATTATATTTAGCAAGAAACTTGATAATATACATGATGGACTTATGTTTGTAAGTAGCATGGGTTATGGTGAATGTTCTGCCATATTGGATAGGCAAAGCGGAAAAATTTATTACCGTTCAGGTTGGCTGGATACAGATGAAATAGACCAGCTTTCTGACGAAGATTATGACCCTAAAATCCATATTCATCTCCCAGATAAAAAGGACCTGGACTTGGGACGTAATCTTGTTTTTGACTTTGTAGAGCAGTTTATTCCTGATAAGGAAGACAAGGTAGAGCAGATTTTTAGCCGCAAAGGGGCGTACTCAAGGTACAAGGACTTTTTGGATGGTATTGGTATGTTAGAGAAGTGGTCTGAGTTTGAGAATCAAAGAGAGCTCATGGCACTTATTGAATGGTGTGAAGACAGTGGGGTTGATATTACGGACTAATATTGTGTTTATTTTAATAACTAAAAAGAAGAAAAACGATGACTTTACTCAATGCATGGAAAGAAAAGAGGCCTGATATTCGGGTGAGCAAACCTGCCAACACGGGCGATAAAGGTGTACTGGATTCGGGAGCATTTAGAAGTATTGAAGTTGATAAGTTATTCGATACCGTCAATCATGCACAAACCACCATTGGGCAGGCAGTGTTATACCGTTCTTTAGTGCAGCCTTTAGATGACTTACAGGCGATTACTGAAAAGCAGGACGCGGTTAAGGAAATACAAAATAATATTGAGCTTAAAAGCACTTTAGAGCGGCTGGTCGCAAATGCAAAACAGGACGAAGGTTATTTTCATAAGCTTTTGTTTAGCAAGTTTCTTAGTGCCGGAGGAACCGCGCGGGATGATACGGAAATAGAAGGCTATGGTTATGTGCAATACCGGCGTGGTACACGCTTTATGCTGGATTTTGTGGATGGCGTAGATGGACTTGAAACAACCCAAAGCAGTTATCTGAATAATGTTTTACAGTCCGTAAAAGACTATACTGCGACACGTGCCTATGCATTAATGTCGGGTCCTGTTTATATTACAGAGAAAGGCATACAAAGTAAGCAGGATCGCAGCAAGCTTTCCCCGGCGATTATCTTTAAGCCACAGGTATTCAAGCCGCTGCTGTTTATTATGCTGTTTGCAATCTTTATGGCTGCCAAGTTCTTTTTGCCAGCCGATATAGTTAATATTTCCAGAGGCGGTGTTGCAGGTGGGGCAATCTTTCTTATACCGATGATGCTGATTTATTTTCCGGTGATAGGGGGCTTTGACAGGGATAGTTGCATTAAGCCATTGCGCGATGAATATAGGGCATCTGACGATGTGGGGCTGGCCTTGGATGCGATAGGGCGGGTGGATGAACTATTGTCACTGGCTAAATATGCAGACAGTTGTGCAGAACCTCTTATCATGCCTGAGCTGATAGCGGCAGATCACCATAAAATCAGTTTGCAGGGCGCAAAAAATCCAGTATTGAGTAAAGCGGATGCAACTTACGTCGGTAATGATTTCAATATCGACCAGGAAAAGCTGGTACTGATTACCGGGCCAAATAGTGGTGGGAAAACGGCTTTTTGTAAAACGGTGACCCAAATTCAATTATTGGCGCAGATAGGCAGTTATGTGCCCGCGACTAGCGCAACGCTGACAGTGGCAGATAAAATCTTTTACCAGGCACCTGAAATCAGCCAGCTTGAGGATGGGGAAGGGCGGTTTGGGACAGAGCTAAAACGTACCCGGGATATTTTTCTTGCCAGCTCCGCTAAGAGCCTGGTGGTGCTGGATGAGTTGTCCGAAGGAACGACGTTTGAAGAGAAAATGGAAACCTCGGCAAATGTACTGGATGGCTTCTATCAAAAAGGCTGTAATGTCTTGCTGATTACCCACAATCATCAGTTAGTCGATCATTTTGTTGATCAGCGTATGGGTTATGCGCTACAGGTTGAATTTGTCGATGAAGACCCAACGCATAAATTAATTCCAGGGATTTCAAGGATCAGTCATGCCCACCGGGTAGCGAAAAAGATCGGTTTTTCCAAGGACGATATAGCAAGACATTTAGCAGAAGGTTAATATTGAAGCTTGGGCTACCCACTTAACACGGGACAGCTTATCACTTGTAGG
>DAOVWV010000178.1 GCA_030636485.1 Methyloprofundus sp. | reverse complement strand
ACCTAGCACTTTTTTAGTGAGTCCCAAAGGGGATATAGCCTTTCAGATAACAGGTACTTTTGGTTTAGAGGCAATGCAAAAGCGGGTTGAGGGTATGCTTTCTGATTCCTAAGGGCTAGCTAATTAACATTTTAACCACAGAAGAGGTAACTTCTCATTATCCACTAGCACCTGAACTCTGCAAAATCCGTCATTCCTGTATGCCGTTAGCAGGAATCTATGTTCAACGTAGATTCCCGATAAACAAACTTCGGGAATGACGAGCTTTTATCTGCATTTACCCTGTTCCAAACACTTAGGATTTCGATAAGGAAAAACAATGACAGCAAAATACTTAAATCCCTATACAGATTTTGGCTTTAAAAAGCTCTTTGGCGAGGAAGGTAGTAAAGATTTACTTATGGATTTTTTAAATCAGCTTCTTCCGGCTCATCACCAGATAGCAACGTTACAGTTTAACAATTCGGAACAGTTAAATGAAACATCAACAGAGCGCACGGCTATTTTTGATATTTATTGCCAAACAGACACGGGCAATAGATTTATCGTAGAAATGCAAAAAGCAAAAGTAAATTACTTTAAAGACCGTTCCCTGTTTTATTCAACCTTTCCGATTAGAGAGCAGGCTAAAAAAGGCGGCTGGGATTTTAGGCTATTACCCGTTTATTTTATCGCCATTCTGGATTTTCATTATGATGAAAAAGAAGAAGAAAGAAAATTTAGGCGGGATGTGTGTTTAAAAGATCAGGATGGCGATATTTTCTACGATAAACTGCACTTTAAATTTTTGCAAATGCCTCTGTTTAACAAGCAGGAAGATGAGCTGGAAACGCATTTTGACAAATGGGTATATTTTTTAAAACATCTGGAAAGCTTTGACCATATTCCGCTGATACTGAAAGAACCCGTATTTGAAAAAGGCTTTGAAATTGCTGAGCTATCGCACTTACAGCCCAAACAGTACGAATCGTATCAAAAAAGTCTGCTGGAATACTGGGAAGTCAAGAATGTTATGGATACATCTTATGGAGAAGGATTTGTTGATGGCGAAGCAAAAGGTGAGATAAAAGGTGAGATAAAAGGAAAAAGAGAAGGGAAGATGGAAGTGGCCATTGTTTTAAAGCAGCAAGGACTGGAAACGGCAATAATAATGAATGCAACCGGCCTGTCACGTGAAGAAATCGAGAATTTGTAAAAAAGTGAGAGCCTTAAATTTTATTTTTTATCTAAAGTCCAGTCACAAAAACATAAACTTTACGGACGGGATAAAAATCCCGTCCAGCTTTGTAGGCTATTCTTGGAAGGCTCTATAACTCGTAATTACTTTTTGGATTGGGCCGGTATAGCTCGGCTGTATTCCAGTCACTGATGGGTTATGGGGTAAAAATTCAAAAAAATCATGGCCACCTATATAATTATTAACTGATAGACAATCACCTAGCCCCCCCCATAAAACTCTAAAAAATATAAACCTGACTTATCAATTTCCCCCTCAGGAGGAATCTCTTCCTCACCTATGAATTGTCTAGTAGCCAAATTTTTTGGTAGGTAAACATCTTGACTAGGTATTGAGAAACTGAAGGGATTTCCATCATAATCAAATAGTGGTTCAGTCCAAAGGATAATTTTCATTAGCCTAGCTTTATGTTGAGGCAAATTGTACGTCATAATAGAAGCTGTGCCAGAACAATTAGAATTATTAAAGAACAGCAAAATACCTTTACTGGAAAAATCAGCTATATTTGAAAAAATGGTATCGACAGGCATCGATACTCCCGAGGTCAAAGAAACATCAAACATATATCCCTTAAAAGACATAAACGTATTCCCATCAACATGAATACCTATTTCTGTGCCATTACTATCGACACCAACGGTTGATAAATAAGGAGGAGATGTAGTCGATGAAACCGATGAAAAAAAAGAATATGAGCTGCTACCTGCACAATTCCCCAACTGCCCCGTACCAGAATTGTAACAAACCGGGGTATCTTCCTCAGCTGCCCCCGGTAGTCCTGCTATAGTCAGGGTTCCAGCAGCATACACTTGAAATGACAGCAACGATGATAATGCAAATAAAGCTTTTTTCATTTTTATCCTCTTAAATTATGGATGGAAGGACTGGGAAATCATCTAACATATTTTGTCCGTTTATTATACGCTATAATCTTAAGCTTAACGCTATAATAATTGCTTGTCTCCACGATATATTACGGCGTAGGTTGGATAAACTTCGCTTATCCAACCTACAGTTTGATTCCATAACATGAGTACTTTTTTACGCTTTTCGTGGATAATGCACCCTATCTGTCAATTAATATTTAATCCTAGGAAAATACTATGCTCTGGCTAAAAGCTTTTCACCTTATCTTTATGGTCACCTGGTTCGCAGGCTTATTTTACCTACCGCGCTTATATGTCTATCATGCGATGAGTGATGATGAGATCAGCAATGAACGCTTTAAAGTGATGGAGCGTAAACTGTTCTACGGCATTATGACACCCGGCATGATTATCACCTTGGTACTGGGTATCTGGATGCTGATTGATTATGCCTGGGATACCTATTCTGCTATGGGCTGGTTACATGTCAAATTGCTATTATTGGCCGGATTGGTGGTTTACCATTTTTATTGCTATCGCTATTTAGTGGATTTTAAACTCGACCGCAATCAGCGTAGCCATGTTTTTTACCGCTGGTTTAATGAAGTGCCGGTGTTATTTTTACTCGCCATCGTTATATTAGCCGTAGTCAAACCTTTCTAACACAGGCTGTCAACAGACACCCAGGGACTTTTTGGCTACGAACTTAACACGGGATAAAAACAAGTAGGGTGGGCAGTTTTTTTGCCCACCAATAAAGCTGATCATGGTGGGCAGAAAAGATTGCCCACCCTACGCGTTATGGCTTTTCCCGTGTTAAATATATAGTCGACTTTGAATATAGCTTTACTGTATTCGCAACACGACACACTATTTCTATTTTAAAAACTATCAAGGCAGGCATTAACCATGTAAAATTGACAGATTTATTTTCTATAATATAGGTAAGTTATAAGTGAATTTTAGAGGTACAACCATTCTTTCTGTGCGTCGTGGCGACAAAGTTGTTATCGGCGGTGATGGTCAAGTCACATTGGGTAATACGGTGATGAAAGGCAACGCCCGTAAGGTGCGCCGTTTATATCATGGCAAGGTCATCGCTGGATTTGCAGGTGCAACGGCAGATGCCTTCACGCTTTTTGAACATTTTGAAGGTAAACTGGAAAAGCATCACGGTAACCTAACCCGCGCAGCCGTTGAAATGGCTAAGGATTGGCGTACTGAGCGCGCATTACGTAAACTGGAAGCACTACTGTCTATTGCAGACAGCAAAACGTCTTTAATTATTTCGGGTAATGGTGATGTTATTGAACCAGAGTACGACTTAATTGCTATCGGTTCGGGTGGGCCTTATGCACAATCAGCGGCACGCGCGCTATTGGAGAATTCTGATTTAAGTGCACGGGAAATTGTCGAAAAATCACTGAATATTGCAGCGGATGTTTGTATTTATACCAATCATAATCTTCGCATAGAAGAACTTGACGCTGAGCCAAAGGATCAATAAGACACATGACACAGATGACCCCAAAAGAAATTGCCCACGAATTAAATAAACATATCATTGGTCAGGCAAGTGCAAAACGCTCGGTCGCCATTGCCTTACGTAATCGCTGGCGACGCGCGCAGGTAGAGGGTTCCATGCGCGATGAAATCACCCCTAAAAACATTCTGATGATCGGCCCTACCGGTGTCGGTAAAACAGAAATTGCACGTCGTCTGGCACGCCTTGCAAATGCGCCTTTTATTAAAGTTGAAGCGACAAAATTTACCGAAGTGGGTTATGTCGGTCGTGATGTGGAATCTATCATACGTGATCTGGTTGAAACCTCTTATAAAATGACCCGCGAATCTGAAATGGAATCTGTGCAACACCGTGCTATGGATGCTGCCGAAGAAGAAGTGCTGGATATTTTATTGCCACGTGCCGACGGTGGCATGTTATCCGATACGGAAGAGTCAACACGACAAAAAATGCGTAAAAAATTACGTGAAGGTGATTTTGATACCAAAGAAATTGAAATAGAGGTACAGGCTTCGCGCATTGGCGTTGAGATTATGGCACCTCCTGGCATGGAAGAAATGACCAGCCAGTTACAGGGTATGTTTCAAAATCTAGGCAATGAAAAAACCAAAGACCGTAAACTCCCGGTTAAAGATGCACTTAAAATACTGACTGAAGAACATGCGGCAAAATTAGTCAATGAAGATGAAATCAAATTGTCTGCCATAGAAGCGGCTGAACAACATGGTATCGTCTTTTTAGATGAAATAGATAAGGTTTGTAAACGTGCAGATACTGGCGGCGGCGGTGATGTTTCCCGTGAAGGCGTACAAAGAGATTTATTGCCTTTAGTCGAAGGCAGTACGGTTAGCACAAAATACGGTATGATAAAAACCGATCATATATTATTTATTGCTTCAGGAGCGTTCCATTTAACCAAACCTTCAGACTTAATTCCTGAGCTACAGGGGCGTTTTCCTATTCGCGTTGAGCTGGATGCCTTAAGTACTGGGGACTTTGTGCGCATTCTGACCGAGCCAGATGCATCGCTTACCGAACAATACCAGGCTTTATTGGGAACCGAAGGCATTGAGCTGACATTCACCGAAGATGGGATTCTGCGTATTGCTGAAATAGGCTGGGAAGTTAACGAAAAAACCGAAAATATCGGT
>DAOVWV010000343.1 GCA_030636485.1 Methyloprofundus sp. | reverse complement strand
CAGGCTGATGAGTAAGGTGAGCATCAGAGGGAAATTTTTTGTAGAATTTATGTGCATAATATAAATTAAATATTGGGCTATCAATTTCAGGCTAGTGTACTCATGTGAGTATACAGGCTTTATCTATAAATCATTATAAATCTTACTGTTAGCTTATATCAATGTAACTTCTCATTATTCACAGGTAAATGCAGATAAGAGCTTACTTTCTTAACCATGTTTTAGGCTATAATTTAATAACAGGAATAAGCATATCTTAATGAATATTTGCGACAATAAGGAAAGTAGATTATGTTAACATTAAAATTGAGTTGCATTGCCTTACTTGGCTGCTATATCGCACCAATAATGGCTAACTCATTGCCTCCACTTATTGCGGTGGATACATCTGCAACTAAGAGTGAAGTGACGATTAATCATCGCCTAAATTCGGTAGGCACCACTTTTCTGGCATCGGATCAAGTGAGCCTCAGTTTTGATATACACATTGCCAAAGAGGATGTTGGTATTCAAAGTGAACTGTATTTGGTCGCCAAAACTGGCGGACAGAGTTATGTGCACAATGCTGAGAATAAGTGGCTGCCATGGTCTGTGAATCAGCCATTACAGGCAACTAAATCCTTACAATTACAGGCGCAAGAGCGTCTTGAAGTGCTTAATGATGCGACCTTGCCAGCGGGTGAGTATCAGGTGTATGCAGCCTATAAAACAGGCGGGGGGGAAATAAAATACAATGCTAACCCAGTGACCTTAGTCGTTTTTGCTGATAATGCACAAGGTTTACATCCGATTTCGGATGCCGAAATATTGCGCGACTACCTTTATCAAGGCGCAATAAATGCATCTCCTTACTATTTCTATGGCCGGGTTTTTCTAGGAGATTTTTCACCTGCTGTCATTGATACCGAATCTAGCGTTGCTGGTAATACTTCAGGCACCACTTTGCAGGAGCAAGGGGTAGATGAAGGAGACCGTATGAAAACCGATAATAAGCTGCTGTTTTCGCTACGTGGCTGTGCCGAGGATAGTCAGCAAAGTTGCTTGCATAGCTATCAACTACAAGATAGCCCTGCACAATCGACTCCTTTAGGGGTATTACAGTTAACCACGCAAGAGGCAGGGCAGTATTTTTATGCCAGCAATCGGCTCGGGGAGCTGTATTTAAATATCGCAACAGAGACAGAGCCGCGCTCACTCATCTGGCTAAGTCACTCTGACTCATGGCAAATACAGCCTTCAATTTATTCTGATTGGTCGTCTTATGACAAACAAATTAAGTTAAAATTTATTGCCGCAAGGGACCCCGACAAACTCACTGAAACCCATCAATTAACCCTTGATGGCGAGCTGTTGTCCAGTCGCTTGGTTGATGGAGTATTATACTTATTGAGTCGTCATTCTACTCAATATTACGTGCCTTTCAATACTGAAGCACAGCATATAAAGCCACCGTTAGACTTCTTTCTACCTCACTATCAAATGGGTGATAGTGATACGAGTAAACCTCTGGTCGAGAGTAGTCAGTGCTATATCGCCCCACAAAATAATACGCGATATAACCAGGCGACACTGAGTGTTATTACCGCGATTCCTGTGGATAATCCTGAGGCATTGCAAAGCCGTTGTATAGCGGGAGAATTAGATACTTTTTATGCTTCAGCGAATGCTTTATATTTTTCAACCAGCCGTTACCCCTACTCAATGAAGGGTGATCAACTGGTATATGATTATGAGCAAGAGCAAGAGCAAGTGACTGACATCCATAAGTTTTCTTTACAAAGTGTCAATCTGGACTATCGTGGTTCTGGACAGGTGACTGGACATTTAGGCTGGGAAAAAGATAAAAAATCCTTCCGTTTTGGTGAATATAATAATACCTTGCGTGTGGCGACTTCCATCGGTAGTAGCTGGGGAGTTGATTCGCGCACGAAAGTCACCGTTTTAGCCGAAGATAGCGATAGTCACAGCCTTATAGAGGTTGGTGCCGTTGATAATTTAGGTAAGCCGGGAGAGCGACTTTATGCCGCGCGTTTTATTGGCAAACGCGGGTATTTAGTTACTTTTCGTGTTACCGATCCACTGATTGTGATTGACTTTTCCCAGCCAGAAAAGCCTGAGGTATTAGGCGAGCTGGAAATAAACGGTTATTCGGATTTTTTACAGCCTATCGGTGATAACTTTTTATTAGGTATAGGCAAAGATGCCATTGCCGATGAAGCAGGTGGTGGCGATTTCCGGGGTGCCTGGTACCAAGGCGTTAAGCTGTCTTTATTTGATGTGTCTAATGCAGAAAATTTGCGCGAAGTGGATTCTATCATTCTTGGTAAGCGCGGCACGGAGTCAACGGTATTACAGGATCATCATGGTTTGGCGATATTAAAAACGGCTGAAAATCACTATACCATTGCCTTGCCTATAGAGCTGCATGATGCTTTTAATAAACCTTATTTAGGTAGCTTGATTAACCCACTCTCAACTTACTATAACTGGACGCATACAGGTTTGTATGTTTTTGACATTAATACCGCTAATGCTGCGGCACTAAAACTTAATGGCAAGTTGATTAGCGAGTCGTCAGAGTTTGTTAGCCCTGATGATGCTAGTCGCTACGATTTTATTAATGATCGTGCCGTGATACAAAATGACAGTGTGCATTTTATACACGGGGATCAGGTATTGTCTTCTACGATAGCGGATTTAAAATAAAAACTATAAAATAGTGGCAGCCGTTTTTGCCACTATTTTATTCAGGCTTGTCATTCAGTGATTTTCTAAGCTTGTTTACGCTTGTATCCAGCGCTCTATCGCTATAGGCGATTGCATCAAACTTCCCCCAGATAGGTGCCGGCCAGGCTTTATCGGTTTTATACCTAACGACATGGTGAATATGTAGTTGCGGCACCATATTGCCTAATGCCGCGATATTCATTTTATCGGCACCATAGAGTGCCGCCAGTTTCTTGGCGATAAAACTTGATTCCCGGGTTAATTGTTGTTGTTCAGTCGCGGAAAGCTGGTAAATTTCGGAAATATTAT
>DAOVWV010000247.1 GCA_030636485.1 Methyloprofundus sp. | reverse complement strand
TGCCAGGCAAATGGGGTATTTACTATAATAAGTTTGAGCAATACGGCTTTTATTTGCTGGTATTTTTATTAATGACGAATGCCCTGGGCGTTATTTTAGGGTATCCTTTAGCCATTGCCAGAGGTTTTTTCTTTTCTGTGGCGGGGTTGTAAATTCGGGAATGACTGTAGACGTACCTGATATAGCAGATGATGAAAGTGCTATTGCCATCGTTTCCGGTGAGCCTTTTTTAGAGTTACCCGAAGATTTATATATTCCGCCCGAAGCGTTACACGTTTTTTTAGAGACCTTTGAGGGGCCTTTAGATCTGTTGCTTTACCTTATCAGGAAGCAGAATCTGGATATACTCAATATACCGATAGCACATATTACCAGACAGTATATGACATATATTAATGCCATGACTGATTTGCAGCTAGAGCTGGCCGCTGAGTATCTCTTAATGGCGGCTTTGCTTGCTGAGATAAAATCACGTATGCTATTACCCAGGCAGGTGGATCCTGAAGGCGAAGAAGAGGATCCAAGAGCCGTTTTGATACGTCGTTTGCAGGAATATGAACGGATCAAAAAAGCAGCTGAAGAGCTGGCTGAAATACCGCGCATGGAGCGTGACATTTTTATCGCTACTGTGGATACATCGACAGTGAGTGTACATAAAATTCAACCTGAAGTGCAGTTACAGGATATTGTGCTCGCATTACAGGGTGTGTTGCGACGTGTTGAACAATTAAGTCATCATATAATTACTAAAGAACCCTTATCAGTCCGTGAAAGAATGGTCCTCATTATGGGAAGGCTCGAAGATACGAGTAGCTTCCTTTTTACAAGACTCTTTACCCAGCAAGAAGGAAAAGCAGGGGTTGTTGTCACGTTTCTTGCCATTCTTGAGCTCAGCAAAGCAGAACTCATCGAAATCCTCCAGGCAGAACCCTTCGGAGAGTTACGAGTCCGACTCAGGTCTGGAAAGACCCTCTGAAATAACGCCACAACAACACCTCGTTGAGCCAGAGCCAACAGTCGATTTTCAAGTAGAACGAGATCCTGAGCCAATACCCGAGCCCGTTGTAGCGGTCGTAAAAAAACAGCGGCGCAGAAGGCTAAAAGAAGAGCAAGAAAAGGTGGCAGAGCTGACCGCTAAAGTCGTCTCTTTGCAGGATCAGCTAGAGACTGCCTCTGAAATAACCGCGCAACAATTCTCGGCTGAGGCCGATTTCCAAGCAGCAGAAAAATCTGAATCAGTCATAGTGGCATTAAAAGAACAGCAGCGTAAAATATTAGAAGAACAGCAGCAGAAGGTGGCAGAGCTTGAAGCTCAGGTTGCCTCTTTACAAGAACAGTTAAAGACTGGCGGGCAGGTGAGTTATATTCCTTCAGACTCTGTCCCAGTCCCTGTTGATGTGAATAGTAAAGTGAAACGTATTACTGAAGCGCTGTTATTTGCAGCTGAGCAGCCAATGACAGTCAAACAGTTACATGCTGTTTTTCCTGAATTGGAAGCGCCTAAAAAACAGCAAATACAAGATGCACTGGATTCACTGCGCTATGATTACAAAGACCAGGGCATAGAATTACATAAAGTCGCGAGTGGCTATCGGTTTCAGGTGAAGTCTGATATGGCTTCCTGGGTGGCACGCTTATTTGCAGAAAAGCCCCCCAAATATTCACGGGCGTTATTAGAGACGATAGCTATTATTGCCTATCAGCAGCCAGTGACACGAGGGGATATTGAAGAAATACGCGGTGTCAGCGTCAGTTCAAATATGATCAAAACCTTACTGGAAAGAGAGTGGATAACCGTGCTTGCGCATAAAGAAGTACCTGGTAGGCCAGCATTGTATGGCACGACCAGGCAGTTTCTGGATTATTTTAATTTAGACTCTTTAGCAACAATGCCGCCACTGGAAGAATTGCAGGCATTAGCTTTAGAGGGTGAGATGGAGATATAGCGAACTATTATGTGGGATGAAATTTTTATGATTCTGCTGTTTTCAGCAGGTTTTCTTTATTGGCAAAGTACCCAAAAAGTCAGGGAAGTTGCCTTGGCTGCGACTGTCAGGCACTGTCATGACATGGACTTGCAGATGCTGGATGGTTATATTGCATTTAATGCGCTTTCTCTGAAAAGAGATAGGGTGGGAAATTTTCATATTGCCCGTGTATATCAGTTTGAATTTTCCTCAACAGGGGCTGAGCGTTATAATGGAAGGGTTTATATGCTAGGTCGTTTAGTGGAATCTATACAACTTGATCCCTATCGTTACTAATATATTAATATTCTGTTGTCGAGTTGTTAACAATTAATAAGAAATATCCATATGATACGTTTAAGCAATATCAAACTTCCTCTAAACCATACAGAGGCAGAATTACGCTCAGTAATAGTTGATAGGTTAGCCATAAAAGACAGTGAATTACTTGAGTGTCGTGTTTACAAACGCAGCTATGATGCACGGCAAAAGAGAAATATATTCTTTATTTATAGTCTGGATGTTGATACCAGTATCAATAAGCAGCTATTAGAGCAGTTTGCTGAGGATACCCAAGTTAAAGCCAGGCCTGATGATACCTATCGGTTTGTTGCTCAGGCTCCCGAAATGTTAAGTGAAAGACCCATTATTATTGGGATGGGGCCGTGTGGCTTATTTGCTGGGTTGATATTGGCACAAATGGGCTTTAAGCCGATTATTTTAGAGCGTGGCAAAGAAGTGCGTGAGCGGTCTGTTGATACCTTTGGCTTATGGCGTAAAGGAAAACTGAATCCAGAATCCAATGTACAATTTGGCGAAGGTGGAGCGGGTACCTTTTCTGATGGTAAGTTGTATACGCAAATCAAAGATCCTCTACATCATGGGCGAAAAGTATTACAGGAATTTGTTGTCGCGGGTGCGCCTGAAGAGATTTTATATTTAAGTAAACCGCATATAGGGACATTTAAGCTGGTTTCGATGG
Source organism: Methyloprofundus sp. (assembly GCA_030636485.1). Taxonomy (GTDB): domain Bacteria; phylum Pseudomonadota; class Gammaproteobacteria; order Methylococcales; family Methylomonadaceae; genus Methyloprofundus. The sequence continues at coordinate 1,037 of DAOVWV010000247.1, read as the reverse complement.
TTGAGAAGATGCGTGCCAGTATTGAATCATTGGGAGGGGAGATCCGTTTTGAACAGCGTGTTGATGAGTTAGTCATTGAAAATGAGCGTGTACAGGCCGTGGTTCTAGCAAGTGGGGAAAAGCTATTCAGTCAGCATATCGTTTTTGCCATTGGACATAGTGCCCGTGATACCTTTCACATGTTATTTGATAAAGGCGTTTATATTGAAGCAAAGCCTTTTTCCATTGGCTTTAGAATAGAGCACCCACAATCATTAATTGATCAGTGTCGTTTTGGTGATTATGCCGGGAATGAATTGTTGGGAGCTGCGGACTATAAACTGGTGCATCATTGTAAAAATGGACGTTCGGTATACAGTTTCTGTATGTGTCCGGGAGGGACAGTGGTTGCAGCAACCTCCGAAGCAGGGCATATTGTGACCAATGGTATGAGCCAATATTCACGTAATGAGCGTAATGCAAATAGTGCGATTGTGGTTGGAGTAGACCCCGAACAGGATTATCCTGAGCATCCTTTGGCAGGTCTGGATTTGCAGCATACATTAGAAAAGCAGGCCTTTATATTAGGTGGGGAAAATTATAATGCCCCCGTACAGCTGGTGGGTGATTTTTTAAACAATAAACTCAGCAAGGCATTAGGCTCGGTGGAGCCCTCTTATAAACCAGGCATCAAGCTAAGTGATTTGAGTGCCAGTTTGCCTGAATATGCGATTACTGCAATTAAAGAAGCCATCCCTGTCTTTGACAAAAAACTTCGTGGTTTTGCTATGCATGATGCTATTTTAACAGCTGTGGAAACGCGAACATCTTCGCCAGTGCGTATTAAACGAGACCGGGAGTCATTGCAAAGTATTAATACTCAGGGACTGTATCCGGGCGGTGAGGGGGCTGGATATGCGGGCGGTATATTATCAGCCGCCGTTGATGGAATCAAAATTGCCGAAGCGGTTGCGCTGGATATGTTAGGCGATCAAACTGGTGGGCTATAGTAAACCCATATTCTTAAGTTTAAACTACAATACAACAAAATGGCTTCA
>DAOVWV010000309.1 GCA_030636485.1 Methyloprofundus sp. | reverse complement strand
GGGGGAACCATGTTGTATTTTAATGCCCTGTATTATGGCCTGGCTCAATTACCCACGGCCGATGCAGCATTACGCTTACAACTAGAGGCAGAAGCGGCGGAAGTGGGCAAACTCGCGATGCATCAAAAATTACAAGCCGTAGACCCCGTGGCAGCGGCGCGTATACACCCAAATGATCCGCAGCGCGTACAGCGTGCTTTAGAGGTGTATAGGCTGAGCGGGAAATCAATGACGCAATTGCATGCGGAAGCCAAAGCTGAAGAAATACCCTATCAGAAAATTAAACTGATGATTGCACCGAGTGATCGGGCGATATTGCATGAAAAGATTGCCCAGCGGTTTAAGCAGATGTTACAGCAAGGTTTTGTTGCTGAGGTGGAGGCTTTGTATCAACGTGGTGATTTAACCGCACAGATGCCTTCAATACGCGCGGTAGGTTATCGGCAAATCTGGGCTTATCTTGAAGGAGAAATGACTTATGATGATATGCAGGAAAAAGGCATCATAGCCACACGGCAGTTGGCGAAGCGGCAATTTACCTGGTTACGCAGGGAAACGGATGCACACCGTTTTTATACTGAAGATCAGGGTGTTTTTGATGCGGTATTAAAGACCGTACAGCAGCACATCAGTTAAGGGAAGCGTATCAAGTCTCAAAAGATGCGCTTCGTGCCTCAGCACATCCTATACTTGTTGCTTTAACTTAATGGCAGTGATGCAGAGCGCGGGAACAAGGGCATAAATAAAGAGCAACCTATGAGAAAGATGATGCAACGCAACGCAAAATATATATCTGGACTTATCCTATTAAGTCTTAGCTCGGTCACTTATGCTAAGGGTGATCACTTATTTAGCAACCAGCCATTCGCTATTCAAAACTCAAATTCTCCGGTACAACTGATTTATCAAGTGGGACCCTCCTTTATTTACAAAAAGCCAAGCGATATTGCGCGGATTGCCAAGCATGGTTCAATTATTGAAATTGAAGCGGGTGTATACCCTGAAGATGTAGCAGTCTGGAGGCAGAGCAATATCACTATCCGGGGTATCGGTGGGCTTGCGCATTTGCAGGCCAATGGGAAAGTGGCCGAAGCCAAGGCAATCTGGGTGATTAAAGGCAATAATGTGGTGATCGAAAACATCGAATTTTCTGGTGCCAGAGCGCGCTACAAAAATGGCGCTGGCATACGCATGGCGGGAACTAATCTGACACTGCGTCATTGTCATTTTCATGATAACGAAATGGGGATTTTAACGGGAAATAATCTGGCCAGTGAAATCATTATCGAAAACTCCGAATTCAACAATAATATCGTTGATTATAAACGCTATCAGAAGTTAGGCCATAATATATACATTGGTGAAATCGCTAAATTTACCTTAACGGGCAGCTATATTCATGATGCCGAAATAGGCCATAATGTAAAATCACGCGCCAGGGAAAACTACATTCTCTACAATAGAATGACGGATGAAAAACTGGGTTCAAGCTATTTATTGGATCTCCCTAATGGCGGCGATGCATTTATTATCGGCAATATATTTCATCAAAATCCGCTTAATGATAACTATACCTTAGTTGCTTTTGCCGCCGAGAGGAACCGCGAGGATGCCACCTCATCATTGTATGTGGTTAATAATACCTTTGTAAATTCAGCACAGGATTCAATATTTATTACCAATCATAGTGTGGGGCTAACAACCGTAGTGAATAACCTTTTTGTTGGTCCAGGAAAAATAAGGAATATTAGCGAGACACCAGGGCCAGAAGAAAATATCACTAATATCCAGCTTTTGCAGGCTGATTTTATTAATAAGCTGGATTTTGATTACCGACTAAAGCAAACAATGACGGATGTTATCAATCAGGGCGTAACGCCAGGCGTTGCAAAAAACGGCTTTGTACTCACGCCGAAATATCAATATGTACATCCTGTTGCAACAAAACCTAGACCCATTAATGGAAAAATGGATATCGGTGCTTATGAATTTGTGCGCTAAAATTCTGCTTCAATCTGGAAGTGCATGAGTTCTCTGCTGATAGGGTGGCTAAATTCTATAGACTCCGCGTGTAGATGTAAGCGTTTGGCTATATTGCCATACAGGTCATCCCCTAAAATGGGCGTATTTAAACCTTTTGCATGCGCTGAATGTACGCGCAGTTGGTGCGTACGCCCCGTTAAAGGATGGAAATAGACTTTGGTTTTGTTGTCTTTTCGGTGTATCACTTCCCATTGGGTTTGGGCTGGCTTTCCATGTTCATAGCAGACCAGTTGCCGAGGCCTATCATCTAAATCAACACGAAGCGGTAGGTCTATAATGCCCGCATCTTCTTTTACCGTGCCATCTAATAAAGCGACGTAGCGTTTTTTTACCGTGCGTTTAATAAACTGTCTTTGCAGGTTTTTATGCGCTTCTTTGGAGAGGGCGATCAACATTAGCCCCGAAGTGGACATGTCGAGCCGGTGGACTATCAGCGAACCTGTTGCTCTGGGGTAACTTTGTTTAATGCGTAGATAAACCGAATCGTCTATATTCTTTCCGGGGACAGACAAAAACTCTGCCGGTTTATTGATCACCAGCATGGCTTCGTCTTGATAAATGATATCAATGGTTTTTCCCGCAGCGGGGTTGTTTAATAAGGGGTTCTTATCCATTGTAATCCCTTCCAGCATATGCGCTAAAATAGGCTGGCACTTCCCTTGGCAAGCGGTATAGAAATTCAGGTGCTTTCTAATCGCTGATTTTGGCGATTCTCCCCACCAAAATTCAGCTATGGCCAAAGGCTTCAGCTTATATTTAAAGGCATATTGTAATAATTTTGGTGCTGCGCAGTCTCCAGCAGCGGCAGGTGGCGTAAGTTGAGCCGTTTCTTTAAAAATATCACACAAGCTCTTTGCAGTGCCGTTTATATTAAGAAAGCGGTATTGGTCAAAAAGTTTTTGCTGTAAATGGGCGGATAAATCTTTACGCTGTTTTTTGAGGCTCGTGAGTTCAGCCGTCAGTTGCTTAAGATTATCTTCCGCTTTTTGAATCCTCTCATTCCAATAAATATTCAAGTCTCTTAGCTGGTTTTTTTGTTGAATGCTTTGCCGACTTAATTGATCTTTTAAGCGCAGAAATTCATTGGCATCTAACTCAGTTTTAGCGGCAAGCCTTCGCTCTTTTCTGTTTTTTCGCCCTTCTATCATCCTCTCTCTCTGTTGTTGACAGGCAACAAGAGAAGAATCCATTTCGCCTTGTAACAAGGTTTCCAGTGCTAAAATTTGTGGGTTTTTCTCTAGGGTTTTAATGCGCGCGCTTATTTGATTAATCTCTAATTGTCCCTGCATAAAAAAACCATTTTCAGCCAGCATATCAAAAACGGGGGGAACAAAATCTGGAAGCTGGT
>DAOVWV010000269.1 GCA_030636485.1 Methyloprofundus sp. | reverse complement strand
GGAGAAGTCTAGAGATAGACACCTTTCTCCTGACGATAAGGAAAATGTAAGTTCTGATAAATTGCCGCAACACGATAGTCGAATTAAATATATGAGTAAGACACTGCCATTTTTTCCTCATGCTTTAGAGTCAGATTTTAAGGATCTGTTCTTGTCGCTAAAGGAAAGTGCCAGTATCAGCAATACTTATATTTTGTTGATGGTGTTAAGTACATTATTGGCGACACTCGGCCTGTTTTTAAATAGCCCTTCTATAGTGATTGGTGCGATGGTACTGGCACCGCTGATGGCACCTATTATTTCTTTATCGATGGGAGTGCTACGTTCGGATGATGATTTAAGTCGGCGTTCAATTTTTACGCTGTTGTCAGGTATGTTGATAGCATTGTCGTTGTCGGCTTTGATGGCTGCCATACTGCCGTTTCAGGATGTAACTAACGAGATAGAAGGGCGGTTACATCCATCTACACTGGATTTGCTGGTGGCGGTGCTTTCGGGTGTTGCTGGGGCTTTTGCCAATGCCAGAGAAAATATCGCTAAAAGTTTGCCCGGCGTCGCCATTGCGGTGGCATTAGTACCACCGTTATGTGTCTCTGGTATTGGTATTGGCTGGTTAAATTTCGAAGTGTTTTATGGTGCCATGTTGTTGTTTCTGACTAACTTGACTGGCATTATTATGGCTGCTGGATTGTCTTTTATGGTGATAGGTTTTGCTCCTTTTTCGCGAGCAAAAAAAGGCATTATTATTTCAGTTTTTATGGTCTCTGTGATTTCCGTACCGCTATTTTTGTCTTTTTCTAATATGCAAAAAGTTGCGGAAGTTAAGAAACAGCTGCTAAGTCAAAATTATCAAATCAGTGGACAGCAGCAACAATTGCGTAATATTAAGGTACGGCTGGGTAGTCCTTTAAAAATTAGTGGTGATTTAATCAGCACACATATACCTGACTCACAGGTGATGGCAATGTTGGAACAGCAAATTACTAAAAAATTAGGGCATCCCGTTACCGTAGATTTTTCTGTACGACTGGTTACGGAAGGTTATTTTAATCAATGAACTAAAGGGTGAATAGATATGAAAGATAAAATTGATCCACATCACTGGAATATGGATAAGACACTCAGATATATTTATATCAATGAAGTTATTTTCGTGACTTTGATATTGCTGTGTTTTCTCGGTGAAATATTAGCGGAAGTGACTGACCGGATGGCATTTTTTTACTGGTTTTGTATTACACCCGTATTTTTTTATTGTTCCTTGCTGAGTGAAAAAGCCAAGGCCATCAGCATCGGTGTTAAGACGGAACATCTGATGCGCTATGAATTGTATTATTGGGGTAGTGCCATGATAGCGGTGATGCTGGTGTTCTTGATGTGGCATGCAGAATCCATTAGTCCATGGGCTGCCAGCATGAGTATTCATATTATTTTAGCGCATACCATGTTTTTAAGCGGTATAGTTCTTGGAGTTCATTATTATTTAGTGGGTATGTTTTTATTCCTGACTGCGGCATTGAGTATTATTATGGGTGGAGCATTTGGTCTGGATCTAGTGTTAATGTTGCCTCTAATCTGGTTGGGGTTTTACGTGGAAAAAACCTATTTGTTTCCTACCTTAAAAAGAAGGCGTGATTTTATCTATGAAGTAAATGAACAGCATGATAAGGAATCCACATAAATATTATTCGAAGTTTTACAAACGTTGCATAACTTGCTATGCGCCTGTTTGTACGCCTTGAATATGAACAAAAATCTTGCGCTAATATGTCGTTCGGGTACAACAATATTCTGAGACACATAAAAGAGCTGGAATAAGGCAGATTGTTTGCTTTTTTATGATGCTTCCAGCCGTTCTGATATATAAGGTCAGAATACCTAGGATAGGGATGGCATATGCGCTGGGCATTTAAGGTAACTGGTGTGGTGTATGTTGCTAGTTCTGCAAACCATCAGCTTGTTTTTCAGCCCGTAATAACTTTGCTTTTACCTTCGCTTTGAGTCTGCTGATTCTCTCCAGTTGCACTTCCAGTTTAGCTAGTTTGACAGTGGCATTTTCAGAATCTTCACTCAAAAGATCTTTTTTTTCCCGTTGTAGTTGATCCAGTTGCTGCTGAAAGTAGTCATATAAATCGCGGATATCGTCCAACGCATCAAGTTTCTCCGCCGATTCAGCAGCAATACCTTTTTCCGGTTCTGTATCCAGCTCGAAATCATGGTTGGCTAATGTTAGCGCTGTGAGAGGCAAACCGGATAATAATTGCTCCAGAGGTTCGCCGTTTACAGTCAAAAATTGATCCTGACGCAACCTGAAGGGCAAAAAAATCATATTGGCATCTGCCGATTCTGCTATTAGTGAATCATGGTTTAAAGCGGAGACCCGTTTTATTTTTGCCGGAATCCTGATTTCATCCAGGTGTTGATTTAAGTTGTCTACATCGACGGGTTTATTTTGGATAGGCACGCAGAGCAGGCGCAGTTCACAGTCTTCCCAGTCTTCATTGCGCTGAAGCAAGTAAGACAGCAACAGAGACAGGTGACTACTCGCACCGCCTGCCCACCAGATATCGACGCGTTTGTTATTGTTGTTTGACAGTTTGTTTTCCTGTTTGGGTTGGGGTTCCGCTAGTATTAACAGGTTACATTGCAACCTGAGTGCGACCCTTAGGTGATGGGTATAACTATGCCCAGGTTGTGTGTTGAGTCCATGGTCTTTGGCCAGCCAAGGCAACAGAATGGTATTTGCCCGCAACGGTCCGATACCGTATGCCTGTATCAGGGTATGAATGCTGATATCAATTGACGATGCAGTGAGTACCAGTGGAAATGCCTGTAAATTCTGATCTTTCAACTCTTGTTGCAGGGCCAGTTCACTTTGTTGTTTGTGACCTTTCAACTTGGCACCAGTGCCCAAAACAATTCTTATGACAGTGGTAAAGCCGCTTTGAGCTTCAAGCAAAGCAGCAAACCGGTACAGCGTTTGACTGCCAGGGTAATGAATGGGAAACAGCAGGATATTTGGCCGCCAGTCGCGTGGATGTTCGGGTTCTCTGTAGGCTGCCAATAGATGTTCACGAATCCTGAACAAATGAAAGGAGCGCCAACCATCAGCCCAACGTGAGCGCATGCCGGTATTGCGCAGATAGTAGTATATGGCCATTAAAATCGCCAGTGCGATGATGCCGGCGATGATATTAATAGCCAGCATGGCTCCCAGGCACAGCAGGCCGCCCAGTAAACTGAGATTTTTATTGAACCAGTGGAACGTTGGTCTGAAGGAAGGGCTGTCGGCAGTGGCTTCAAAATAAGTGGCAAAATTGATCAGGCCGTAGGAAATCAGAAAAAACATACTGACAACTGGCGCAATCATATTGAGATGTCCTATAAAGACAGTGAGTAGTGCTATTGCGGCAGATAATAAAATGCCACGACGTGGATTATTGTTTGGGCCGGAACCTTTGGCAAAGGGCAGTAGAATTTTCCATAAACGATCATTTGCCAGAGATTGCAGAATTCTGGGCGCCCCTAGAAAGGAAGCCAACGCAGATGATAGCGTCGCAGCAACCACACCGGCGATGATGGCATGCTCAAATAAGGCTACCTGAGTCATCGGGTTAGGGATGTCGATTAATTCCGTTTTGGCTATAGAGCCGGCATAGGCCACAACAGCAAGGAGATAAACAATAATTGATAAAAATACCGCACTGAAGGTGCCTAGGGGCAGACTATATTCCGGGTCTTGTAG